>CAYUTF010000021.1:0-41070 GCA_964447495.1 uncultured archaeon | reverse complement strand
GCATTCATAATTACATGAATAAGTCAATAAAAAGTGGATTCCGGTTAGTGTTATTAATCTCACCTATTAAAATTGTTGAGTAAAAAATTTTTCATGCTCTGAATTTTATAAGAAATTGATGTTTATAATTGTTTTTTAGGGATTATTACTTTAATTAATTATTGAACTGATATATAAATTAAGTAAAGCTTCTATAAGCCACTTGGTTAAAGTGATAAAATCTATAAAAGTCTCATATCAAAAAAGGAGCTAAATTCTTTCTATAATCGTAGCTACTCCCTGGCCCCCTCCCACACAGGCATTCGCTAACCCATATTTTGCTTTTTTATCTTTTAATATACGTGCTAATGTTCCAGTAAGACGGATAACTGTTGCCCCTAAAGGATGCCCTATCGCGGTAGAACCCCCCATAACATTAACTTTCTCTTCAAGAATATTGAATTTATCCATACAATTTAAAGCAACAATGCAAAAAGCCTCATTTATTTCCCAATAGTCAATATCTTCAGCTTTCAATCCTGCGTATTCTAATGCTTTTCGACTTGCAGGAACGGGACCTCGCCCCATAACTCTTGGATCTACTCCTGCCCAACCGATTGAGACGATCCGTGCCATTGGTTCTAATCCTCTTCTTTTTGCTTCTTCTGCTTCCATTAAAATTGCTGCTGTAGCTCCTGCATTCAGGGGTGATGAATTCGCTGCTGTTATTACACCTTCTTCAGTTCCCTCTCTTTCAATATAACCATGTTTGCCACCATTTTTTTCTAAATAGAACGGTGTTGAAATTCTTGGTAGTTCAGAAACAACCTCCAATTTAGATTTTCTTGCTGCCATATCTCTATCCACCATCATTGGTTCATCCACATTTTTCTCAACATGACCTTCCATCGGTATTATTTCTCCTTTAAACCATCCTTCTTCTTGACTTTTAATTGTTAAATTATGGCTTCTTACACCAAATTTGTCTAAATCATCTTTTGTAAATCGTGGTATTTCTTCTTCATATAATCTTTGAGCAGTTTGTAACATATTGACTGAGTTCATAATATCAAGTTCAGGACGATAATACTTACTTTTTTGATCATTAAATCGCTCCCATTCAGGAACAATTCCAATTCTCCGAACTCTTGTCATATGTTCAAACCCAGTTGCTAAAACAATTTTACTATTACCTGTCATAATATGCATGATTAATGCATGCATTCCAGCACCCGCAGAAGCACATTGTTTATCAATCATAAATGAGGATACTTCATTTGGAAACCCTGCTAAATAGAGAGGAATTTTTCCACCATAAGTCCAATTTTCTAATACGCCAGAAGCTATACCTATTGATGCTTCTTCGATATCTTTTTTGGCTATGCCTTTATTAGCTAATTTTTCATCAAAAAATTTTACTAATAAATTAGCAAGCAATTCATCTCCCCGAATTTCGCCAAAAACGTCTCTTTCGGGTTGATCTGGTCTGGAACGTGAAAATGCCGTACGTGCATAATCAATAAGCCATACTTCTTTCGTTTGCAATATATATTCACTTTTTTTCTAATTTTATATATATCCTCAATTCAAAAATTTATTAATATTACTTTTATCCCATTTTCATTTCTAAGATCACCTTTATAGTCGCAATTAGCTTACTATATCCATAAGGTAATCCAAATCAATTTATTATATGACCCAACTTGAATTAAAACAATTAGCAAAAGTGGAACAACTTTTTGATGTTGGTAAACTGGATGAAACTCTTGAAATTTTAAATAATTGGAATCAGTTTGAGAGAATTAATTCAAAATAAAAAGGGTCATCGAAGCCTTTAATTCCCTCATAATAAAATTATATAATAAAAATATAGCCCTCTTTTCTTAAATGATATCAACTCCACATCTGGGGCAAATAATAGCATTTTTATCTACTTCCTTTCCACAATTGGGGCAATATTTAGTGATTGTTTGAGTTATAGGTTCTTTTTTCAATATATCTTCTTTTATTTTAGTTTCTTGAGCAGTTTGAAGAATAGAAAAATAATGGCTAAAAAGGCCATTATACCATGATTGTTTAAGTTTTTCTATCCTGAAAATATTGCGCGAAAGAGGTGTTGCTTCTACTCTAACGAGAATTTTGTTTTGTTCTAATTGATAAAAACTTATTCGAATTTTCTTTTTCCAATTTGGATCATGACCCGTATTTGCCATCATGGTTCCCTGCTTCGCTTCGATAAAGTTGTATGGAGTTGTTTTTTTAATTTTAGCTTTATGTTGACTCCTTAACCACTGCATCGTAAGCTCAAAGGCTTTATTTGCACCAATATCGAAACGATCTTCATATATTACTGTTGCTTTCATCATGATGCATGCCTAATAATATAATTGTTAAATTAGTATTTGAATTATAATACGTTTATTTTTAATTACTTCACTTTTTTTTCATGTCTTTTATGATGAAATTAAATTAGCAAAATAATTTCCTTTTTTTGAAATTAGATATTTTCGAAAGTAAAGGGATAAATTCAAGGGGATTATCAAAAATTGCAACTTTATATTTAGCTAACTCTCGTGCCATTCTAATACTTTCTTCGGGACAATGAGCCTTCTGGATTATTGGAAATAGAGGTTTTTTATGCTTGTGTCCTAATTTGAATATTTTTTCAAAATTTTGATTAAAATCATCATCTTGAGTGATAAAATATTGATGATTAAAATACCAACTCGGCATATCCATGATTAATGTATCAATATTACTGTCATATAATGCTATATCAACAATATCAACAAGTGTAGAGCTATGAAACATTTGAGCCGCAACATCAAGAGGATTTTTTGAGCTAGTTCCATTAATGAAGAATTTTTGATCCAATTTATTTTGAATCTCGTCACTAAAAGGGGGTACGGTCATACCATATTTTTCAATTAAATCTACTAATACGACTCCATATCCTCCGCTAATACTAAAAACTGCTACATTTTTAAATTCATTGATTCCATAAAAGTCAATAATTTGAGCAGCATGCAGTAATTGTTCCAGTGAATCAACTTCTATTATATTATATTGTTTGAATAATGCAGACCATATTTTATCATTACCCGAAATCGATGCCGTATGCGTTCTTACAGCTTTTGAGCCTGATTCGGATTTTCCTCCTTTTAAGGCTACAATTGGTTTTTTATTTTTGGATAATACCTCCTTTAAAGCATCAAAGCGATTTTCTTTGATACCCTCAATATAAAGTAAAATTAAATCCGTTTCGGGGTCATCGCTCAGAAAGTGAAGTAAATCTACGAAATCTAAATCTGCACCATTTCCAAAGGAAAAAACTTTAGAAAAATTAAACCCTAATTCTATCGAGGTATAAATTGCTATATTGCACATACCACCCGATTGAGCTATTAATCCAATATTACCTTGAGTTTTTGGAAAAAAACCTCTCCACGCTATCCCTAATTTAGGGTAAAAAAGCCCCATTCCATTTGGTCCTAATATTCTTATTTTATTATCAGCATGTTGAAGTAATTCTTTTTCTAATTCAATACCCTCTTCTGTTCCTGAATCAGAAAACTCAGCAGTAAATATAGTTACTAATTTAACTCCTTTTTCAATACAATCATCAATCACAGATAAAATGTTATGAGCTGGGACTGTAATAAACGCGAAATCAACCTCCCCGGGAACATCTTTGATAGAAGCAAAAATGTTTTCTGTTGGAAAATCCGGGATCTCTTTTACGGTAGGATTAATAGCATAAAGGGACCCTTTGAAACTTTCTTGATGATTCTTTAAGAAGAAAAAATTTCTTTTTGCAGATGTCCCAATAACTGCCATGGATTTAATATTGTTAATAAAAGAAAGATCTTTCACATTCAAGTCAATAGAAGTGGTTAAAAATGTTTAATTAGTAAAATAATCTATCAATTTAATAGTTTATATTATTCAAATTTAGGATTTATAAGCACAATGATTAAAAAAAGCAATAATCCTTTAATAATAACAAACCAATAAAAGTAATCTAATTTAAAAATGTCGCAGCTAGACAAAAAAATACAGAAACGTTCTGATAGAATGGTTGAACTGTTTGATAATTACAAGGGAAAAGAGATTAAAGACTTTCCAGCGCCTCCTTTCTCAAAGTGGCTTAATTATAAAATAATTAATGTTAAACGGGGAGAAATGGAATTAGAATTTCTAGTTAGACCTGAAATGGCAAATCCTACGGGCTTATTACATGGAGGAATGCAGTGTGGATTAATGGATGATTGTATCGGGATAACATCTACCACTTTGGGTTATGAAGGATTCCCAATTAGTATCGATTTTCATGTTGATTTTTTAGGAAAGGTTAAAGTGGGGGAAAAGGTACGTGCGATCGGGAAAGTTATTAGAGAAGGAAGAAACATCATTCATATGACTGCTGAAATTTATGATATAAATGGAAAATTAATTGCAACTGGTAATTCAAATTTATTGAAGACGAATTTCATACCTGATTATGTAAAAGCAGCAGATGAATTATCGGAAGAAAAATTTTAGATAGATTCAAGCCCTTAGTATATTAACTATATTAATTTAAGATTATGGAAATTTCGGACTCTATAATTTCACAAATTAATGATATTAGAAAAGACTCAAGTTCGGGTGCCAATGAACTTGCTTTAAAAGCAGTTAAAGTAATTCAAGATCAGTTAGATTCAATTAGAGACCCAAATGAGAATATTAAAGACTTAATTTATAAGTTAGTAGATAAACTAATTAAAACTCGGCCAAGTATGGCCCCTCTAATTAACTCTATGGGGTTTCTAATTACTTATAATGACAAGTTTACGAAAAAATCAATTTCTAATGCAATTAAGGCATACTATTCGTCTCAAGCTATTAAAGAATCTCTATTGGAACAAAATTTCAAGTTAATGCTAAATAAAATGGGAAAGTCAGAGTTAAGGATTATGTTAATCTCATATAGTTCAACAATCTTAAACCTAATTCTAAAAAATACTGAAAATACTTTTACTTTTTATATATTAGAATCTAGACCACTGTTCGAAGGTCAAAAATTAGCGGAAATGTTATCAGAGAAGTATGAAACGCATCTAATTATTGATGCTGCAGCAGGAAAGTTCATTAATAACATTGATCTAATATTCATTGGAGCAGATAGCATTCTTCAAGATGGATCAATAATAAATAAGATCGGAACCTATCCTTTAGCTGTGTTGGCGAATTCAAATCATAAAGATATGTATGTAATATCGGATTCATATAAATATAACTTGTTTAGCCATTATGGTTATAAGGTAGAAATTGAACCTAAACCTATAAAGCAAATTTATGATAAACAAATTAAAATTAAAAATTTTAGAGTAGAGAATTTTTATTTTGATATTACTCCATCCCATTTTATAAAAGCTATAGTATCCGATCTAGGAATATTATCCATTGAAAATTTTCTTAAAAAAGTTAAAATACAAATCCCTATTAAATGGTTTATGGAACTAATGGAATAATGAAGTGAAAGTATATTGAGTACGTGGAAAACCCAATTAAATTTTGTTCCAATTCCTTCTCTACTTTCCACTAAAAGTGAGGAACTCTTATATGCTATAGAGAGTGACCTTCTTGATAAAAAAATGGAGAAAATTGAGCATTTATGGCTCTTAGAAGGAGCCCAAAGAATTCTTAGTAAACAGCAAGAGGATGGTGCATGGAAGTATCCGGGGGAAAACAAAATATTCGCATTCAAGAAAATTACAATCAATTAGAAACATACAGACAATTAGGCTTATTAGTCGAGATATATCGGTTTAAAAACACTCACCCCTCAATAAAAAAAGCGTCGGAATTCTTGTTCACGTTTCAAACATCAGAAGGAGACTTTCGAGGAATTTATGGTACGCAATATTCTCCTAATTATTCAGCAGGAATTATAGAGCTTTTAATAAAATTAGGATATGATAAAGACAAACTCGTTGAAAAATGCCTAAAGTGGCTTTTATCTATGAGGCAAAGTGATGGTGGATGGTGTGTTCCAATCCGTTCAAACAATGCTAAATGGAACGATGT
Organism: uncultured archaeon; assembly: GCA_964447495.1. Classification (GTDB taxonomy): domain Archaea; phylum Asgardarchaeota; class Lokiarchaeia; order Sigyniarchaeales; family SOKP01; genus SOKP01. The sequence continues at coordinate 35,022 of CAYUTF010000021.1, read as the reverse complement.
TGCATATTCAAACCATATTCTTCAACCGAAAAGAGATAAGCCTTCTTCTCATATGATTACCGGAGTGGTTTTAAGAGCCTTTGCGGCCCATCCAGTATATAGATATACACCTGAAGTAAAAGCAGCTGCCAAGTTATTATTATCCCAATTTTTTCAGAATGATAAATATCCCGATAGACGAGATAAGAGCTATTGGACCAAATTTACCTTTCCTTTTTGGTTTACTGATCTATTATCTTCATTAGATTCTATCTATAAGTTAGCTTTTACCAAGGAACATCCTCAGATACAAAAAGCTCTTGACTGGTTTAAAGTACAACAACAAAATAATGGTAGTTGGAATTTAAAACTTTTAAAAGGAGCTAAAATCAAAGATTATAATTTATGGATAGATTACTTAATCTGTAAGACTATTAAGGAATATCTTCACTAGCCATGTGTATCTTATCAATCAATCCAGTTTTTCTGCCATATGCGGTTTTAATAACTTAATGGCAATGACATATAGAGGAATGACGGTTAATTCAACGAATATAGAAATGATAAATGGTGACGTGAATCCAATCTGATCCCAAGCGAACCCCCCTATAATTGGTCCGATTATTGCTCCGAAAAAACTCATCCATCTTGAAATGCCAAATAGTTTTCCTCGATGGGTTTTAGAAATACGACTTAAAATATTCTGAAGAACTAGATTTCCGGCCCATGCGAATGTGGAATCCAAGAAAAGGATGACTGTAACTGCGATTTCATTTGTGCTAATGATAAATAACCAGGTAACTAAAGAACCTAATGCACTAAAAATGGCGATCCCTATCATTGGATTGATGCGATCCGCAAATTTTCCTAATTTTGGAGCTAGTAATAATGATAATACTTGACTGGGAAAGTAAATGAGCATGACTATTATGTCATTATTATTGATAAAAGTTCTAATATATAATTGAAAATAAGGAGGGGCAATAGTTTGGTTTATGTTACTCGTCATAAAAGCCAAAATTAAAATCACAAAACCTATTAAGAATGTATATGTTTGCTTTGAAGCTTTTTTCGGTTTATCGCTTCTTTTTGGAGGCTCTTCTATTTCTATATGTTCTTGCGCTGTGTTATTTTGATTGTTAAATGTTGATATATGATCATCGTAAGTGAGAGCCTCATCTACGTTTTTATTAAAAATTATCCCCGCATATACATTGGAAACAAAAAACATAATTAATGGGCTATAAATCAAATAGGGATTATCTGGTACAAATGTTATTGCTAACGCAAAAATCAAAAATGCGACTGTTGAACCTACGAAATTACCCCAGCCTAACATTCCTGCTTGTTTTCCAAAGGCAGAAGATCGAAAGGTTTTATGGGATTTCTGTGATATAAGCGCGTCTAAAGGGCTCCAAAAGAATCCAACGAAAAATCCAAGTGTAAATAACCCGATAACGAAAATAATTAAGGAGGAATAAATAATGCCAAAATACATTATCAAATACGATACTCCTCTCCCAAAACTACCTATTAACACTAATAGCTTTTTTGAAATCCTATCGGTTAACCATCCTACAATCGGGGCGCTAATAAGCCCCCCAAATGTTTGACCTGCAAAAGAAAACCCTAATTCAGTACCAGATGCCTTAAAAACTACCCATATTACTTGAGGGATAAGGAACCAAAAAAAGAAAAACCCCATGGAATTCCAAAAGACAATACGTATCATAGGGACAAAATCTGGAGTGATTTTGTCATTGTGCTTATCTTTCTTTGAGTTGAACACTACTTAAATCCCTAATTAATACTTGAATGATATTGTAAAAGAAACAAATCCTAAAAACTTCATTATTTTTTCATATTCAAAATTCTTTAATTTAATCTTTCTTCACTCAAATTTAATTTATCCAATTCTCCCCTTATAGATTAAATGGAAAAACCTTAATTTTGTATAAAAAATTACTCTAAATAGCATTAACTATTTTAAAAATCAATTAAAATGTGAAAATTCAAATGTTAACTCCAGAAAAAATTAAAGAAGTTTTAAAGGATAACACGATTAATCTTCGATTTCATGCTAGAGGTGGGCAAGGTGGTGTAACTGCTTCAAATTTATGTGTCGAAGCCTTCTATGGATATGGCATCTGTCAACCAAGATTTGGCGCAGAAAGAATGGGAAGTCCAACAGAAAGTTATGTGAGATTATCAGCTAATGCAAACCTTATTCGCTCAAATGAGCAAGTATATTCCCCTCATTTCGTTTCTGTATTGGATCCTTCACTTTTAGGTGAAATAGATGTAACTGCGGGACTCCCAAAAGGAGGCTGGCTTATCGTAAATACCACTCTTGATCAAATTTCTATTCAAGAAACAGTAAAGAGAAAAGATATTAATGTTGCCACAATAGATGCAACACGAATTGCTTTAGACGTCTTGGGAAGAAATATAACAAATACGATTATCTTGGGAGCTTTAATTAGAGTCTCTTATATCTTCACTTTAGATGAATTAGCTGATGCCATAATGCGCAGATTTGTAGGACAAATTGCAGGGAAAAATATTGAGGCCATTAAGCAAGCAATTGAAGAAACATGTGTCTATGATATTGGTGTTGATCCAGATTTTACTATTGATAATAAAGTTCGATGGCAGCAAGTAGATTTAGATTTACCTGGTTATAAGGAATTAGATTTAGCAGGAGTGTGGTACTGTGATGAAGAAGTCATTCCAGTCGGAAGTGACCAAGTAAACACAGGAAGCTGGGGAGAGTGGGATGTTATATGGGACGAAGAAAAGTGCACTGATTGTGCCCAATGTTGGTACATATGTCCTGATTTTGCTATTGTTCGGAAAAAAGGAGATGATGGATTATGGCATATGGCTGGCATAGATAGTTTTCACTGTAAATCATGTTTGAATTGCCTTGAGATTTGCCCCGTAGACGCGATTGATAAACGACTAAAACAAGGACCTGCTGCTTGTGCAGTTCCTGAAGATCAAGAAGGAGGTAATTAATATGTCAATTGAACCAATGAGACTATTTTTCAAAGAGATTAAGGAACCTGTCGTTACAAGCATGATAGGCAATTACGCCGTTGCAGGAGCAGTCACGCAGACTGATCCTGATGTTATTTGTGCGTTTCCAATTACACCTCAAACTCAAGCAGTTGAAGGTTTATCTGATGTTGTAAACCAAGGAAGGTTAAAAGCAGCGTTCGTCAATGTTGAATCTGAATTAGCCGCAATATCATATTCTACTGCAGCTTGTGCCGTAGGAGCAAGAACCTTCACAGCAACAGCATCTCAAGGTTACTTATTGATGACTGAAGCCTTACCGATGGCTGTAGGGTGGAGAGTTCCATTAACCATGATGATTTCGGCACGAGCGTTTAATTCTCCCAATTTATCTATATGGAATTCGTGGGAATATACTCAAACTAATTCTGAATTAGGGTGGAATACCATAGTATCTGAAAATGTGCAAGAAACTTATGATGCAGCTATATTAGCAGTAATGATCTCCGATAACTCCTTATTTCCTACAATGTTCGTCCATGATGGGTTTATTATTTCCCATTCAGTACAAAAATTAACATTAATCCCTGATGAGATTGTTCGGAAATTAACGCCTCGGAAACCACGACATACCATAAATACAAAACATCCCGGTACCTGGGGTGGCATTGTTACGCCAAGTTTCTTTATGGAAGGAAGAAAGAACATTGATGAAGCAAAAGAGCCAGTTCTTGGGATAATGAAGAAAAGTTTTGAAGAATTTGGCAAAGCAACTGGGAGAAATTATAGCATGATAGAAACGTACAATCTGGATAATTCCACCAGAACAGCGTTTATTACCATGGGATCCATGTGTGGAAATATCGTAAGTTGGATGACTAAAAATAAAGATATTGGTTTAATCAAAATTCGAACCTTTCGACCATTTCCTTATGAAGAATTACAAAGAATTGTAGAGGAATATAACATTGAGAAGCTGATTATTTTAGAAAAATCTGATTCTCTAAATGGGATGCTTCCACCCTTTTCAATGACAATTGCTTCAGCGTTATATCCCCTTAAAACGTTATTTAGGAGTTTTATTGTTGGATTAGGCGGACGAGATGTGACTCGAGATGAGTTTGATGTTGCAAAAAAGAAAATGGCACAAGTATCGGACATGAAAGGTAAATTATATATGTATCTTGGCGTAAGAGAAAAGAAAGATAAATTATATGGAGTGGAGGATTAAAATGTCGCAACCAGAAAGAAACATAATAAAGTTTGAAGATATTCTCGCAAGAGATGAGAAAAGCAATGTATTATTTTTTAACTATGATAACGAAGCTTTTATGAATACAGGAATTCAGGAATCAGGAGCAACGCCTCCATTTGCTTCAACTACTACTGGTCCTGGTGGAGAAAAGATACCGGGAAAAATAGGTGTAAAACAAGACCTTGTTACTCCATTTGCGTTTTATGGAACCAAGTCACTATTTTTAGCAACAGCCAATCCTGCGTTTCCTAATGACTTTATGGGAAAAGTTGCTGAAGCTTTGAAAACAAATGGATCTGCTTTTATACAAAGCTATTCGGATTGCATGAGAGGTTGGAGACATGGAGCTAGTGATGCTGTAGCAATTTCAAAGCTAGCAACAGAGTGTGGTTATTGGCCTCTCTATACAATAAGGATAAAAGAAGGAGTCCCAAAATTTTCCTATTACCGTGGATTAGATGTGGATAAAGAGAAATTCGTTGAGTATTTAAAATCAATGGGTCGTTTTAAACATTTATTTAAACCCAAGTTCCTTGAAAGAGAAATTGATGAAATTATCTATTTTACCGAACAACGCAACGATAGACTCAAAAAACTAATCGAAGTTTTTGGAGCCGAAAAACCGGTCGATATTTATCGAATAAACAGAAAAACTCTTGAGCCTCAGCAACACTTACAACCAGGACACGGCCTCTGTCCAGGATGCGGCGCGGGAATGGTTTTAAATCAAATGGCTACAGCGGCATATGCTGTTACTGCTAATAATATCATATATGTCAATAATACAAGTTGCTCAGAAGTTTCTACTTCCAAAGACTTTGTAACCTCTTGGAAAGTTCCATGGGTGCATCATCTCTTCGAATCGGGAGCAACTATTGCAGATGCCATTAGCACTTCATATAAAATATTAAAATCGAAAGGGCAATTCAAGGGAGAAATCCCATATGTAATACATATAGGTGGGGATGGCTCAACTTATGATATAGGATTCCAGTTTCTCAAAGCAGCACTTATTCGAACCAGCTCCTTTGTAGAAATGAACGAATATTTGACTAACCAAAAATAAATTTTATTTTTTACTAACTATTTTTTAATTAAATTACTAAGAAATTTTTATTAATCTCCATCTCTATGTTTTTTGTGCACGATTTTTGCGTCTAAATCCAACTTGTTTAAATATTTTTCAACCTTAATGCTGGAATAATTATTTGGCTTAGGAAGAAGGTTACTAATTTGACTTAGCCTTTCGGATTCTGAATTACTATAATGAGTTATCGTTATTATATCTGAAGGAAATAGTTCACGCTCATTATTTTTATCATTTTTATTAAGAATTTTTTATCACCTTTTTTTGTGAGTAAAACCTCCAGTTCCCTTCCTTGGGAGACATGGGTTTATTCAAAGGTTTTTATAGATTTGAAATAATGATATGATAATAAAACTAAAATGAATATTTATTCAATATCTTCTCCATATATATACACAAATTGAAAATAAATCTTTGGATTCTTACATTCTTCTAATAATAATGATCATTAAATTTAGGATAATGTTAATTGGTTTAATTATCAATTAAAAAATCTTATTAATACAAAAATTACATTTGATGTATTAATCATGGTTTTATCAAAAAGAGAACGAGTCCTAAAAACTCTTGAACTTGATGGTGAACCAGACATGGTTCCTATTCATTATTCGGGTTTCGAAAAAACAGCTATCTCCTATCAAACCTTTATTAAAAAAAAGGAATTCATAGATCATAAAACGTTTATTAAAAACAATTACTCACGAATCAGATATCGCTGGGCGGGGGATATCACCGATTTACGATTCTTAAATGTAGATTGTTATGCTATAGATCCTTGGGGTTCTAAAAAAATAAAGATTAGTGTGAAAAAAGGACCACCAGAATATCCAGAATTACTGATAAATACTATCAATGGCACATTATACAAATATGTAAAACAAGTAGACACGGGATTAAATTATTTATGGTATGTAGGGGGCTATTTTCAAAATCCGGAAATTTTACATTCATATTGGAATAAATATGGAAAACCATCAGAGTTAATTAATGATAAACTTAATTATAGCCCTCAAATTTGGGATGATTTTGTTATCAGTCTAAAGGATTATTTATATCCCATGGTACAGTTGCCAGTTAACCTTCATGAATCATTATTTGAAGGAATGACCATGAGTCGCGGTGCTTATCTAATGCGAAAAAATCCACAGTTTATCCATGAAGTACTCACAGAATATACAAAAACTAATATAGAAATTATTAAGCGTTTATCCGAAGCAGGGGTCGATATTGTATTTTATCCAGATGATTTGGGGTATAAAAAACGTTCAATACTATCACTTGAAAACTTTCGTACCTTTATTCTGCCATATTATAAACTGCTCTATCAAGCGTGCAAGAAACGAGGTATATTTATTGTACAACATTCATGTGGATACATAGATAAAAACCTGCCAGATATGGTGAATGCAGGTCTAAATTGCATTCAAGCACTTGAACCTGCGGCAGAAGTTGATTTAGCTAACTTAAAGAAAACTCTGGGAGATCGCCTCTGTTTCATGGGTGGGATAGATTCAAGTCGTGTGTTAAATTTTGGATCTCCCAAAGATGTTGCAAATGAAGTTAAACGTTGTATCAATGCAGCAGCTCATGGAGGGGGATATTTTGTTGGTCCTAGTCATGATCTTTTAAATGTGCCCTGGGAAAATTTGATGGCTCTGAGGGCTGCAATCGAAAAATTTCGAAAATATCCTCTAAATCTCAATTGAATATATTCTTTTTCTTAATTTCTATTTTCTGATCCAAACATTTAAATAAAAAGTAAATATTGGTTACTTAATGACTGTTAGTAATTATATGACTTATAGTAATGATTCAAAAAATGATGTTTCTGAACATAGTAAAACCGAAATTTATTATTTTTCAGGAACTGGAAATTCGCTATATGTTGCAAAACAGTTAAATCGTGTATTATCTCATTCAAAACTTATTCCAATTGCGGCAATTCTAGGAAAAATAAATACAGATGAAAAAACACTCAAAGTTAAAATAAATGCAGAAAAAGTTGGATTTGTTTTCCCTTGCCATGGATTAACAATACCAGTTCCAGTAGAAAAGATTCTAAGAAGACTTGACTTATTATCAACAAATTACATTTTTGCTGTTGTCACTCGTGGAGGAACGATCTTCCGTGGATTTTCAAAAATGAATAAAATACTTAAACAGCAGGGAAGACATTTAGACTCAAGTTTCATTATTAATATGGGAATGAATGACCCAAAGTTAAGATCATTTTATCTTCCATCTGCACAGGAATTCAATAGGATTGAAGAGGGGGTACAAGAAAAGATCAATTCAATTCAAGAAGTTTTAAAATTTCAAAGAGCTCATCATGATAACATAGATGGAGTTACATTCTCTCGTTATAAGATTCTCAACTTTATACTTGAAAAACTCGTTCCTTTTGCTGTCCATCGATTTGCCCCTAAGGTGAGAAATTACTTTTATGTTGAGTCAAGCTGTACTGGATGTGGAATATGCGAAAAAGTCTGCCCCTCACAAAAAATTAGAATTTTTGATGGAAAACCCTCATGGAATAGTAAAGTCGATTGTTATCTATGTTATTCTTGTTTAAATTTCTGTCCAAACCATGCAATCCAAATATATTCCAAATTTTATATGAAATCTTATACTAAAGACAATGGGAGATACCCACATCCTTATGCGCGAGTAAACGACATAGCGAATCAAAAAATACTAAAATAATAAATTCTATTGATAAGCAATTATTTTAATATCTCAGAGTGATTTAAGAAGATAAAAGTTATAAAAAAATGTCTAAATTATCTAGAAGAGAACGAGAAAAATTAAAGAGACGAAATGATATCCTTGATGCTGCAGAAAAGAAATTTTTTGAGAAAGGATATGACCAGATTTCTATGGATGATATCGCTGACGATGTAGAGCTTTCTAAGGCAACACTATATTTATATTTTAAAAATAAAGCTTCTTTATATTTTGCTGTTGTAATAAAAGGGATGAAAATCCTAAGAGATACTTTTAATAAAGCTGTAGAAAAGGAAGTAACTGGTTTAAGGAAGATAATTGCCATAATAGAAGCATATTATGATTATATCCAACTTCATGCTAATTATTATAGGTTGAATGTTTCATCTAGATCACCACGTTTTACCAAGATGCTTGAAGAAAGTGAGGAAGAGAGCAACATGATAGAGGATGTTGAAACATACATTAACCTTACAAAAGAATTACTTGAAATATTAACCAATGCTGTTAGTTTAGGAATTAAAGATGGCACAGTTAGGAAGGATTTAAATCCTATTCAGACTGTGATGTTTTTAGGTGCTGCTATTGAGGCAACGGTGCAGATTTCTCCGGAATATCACCTTCTATTAGAGATGTATGCTATTAAGGAAGAAACCTATCTCAAACACTCTATTGATCTTATATTACATGGAATCGCAGGAGAGAAAGCTTAAAAAAGACTTTTTGTATTAAGTTTAATTAATTTAGAATTCTATTGTTCTTATGCCAATACAAATTGAAGTTGACTATCCAATCTATACCATTATTATTGACAATCCTGAGGTAAAAAATGCAGTAGATAGAAATACTGCTCAAGAGCTTGCGGGTGCATTTAGACGATTTGATAATGATAAAAACGCTTTTGTTGCAGTTCTATGGGGTTCTAGAGGGATTTTTTGTTCTGGAGCGAATCTTAAAGCAATTTTAGAAGGGAAGAGTAATCGGATCGAAATTGCGGGAGATGGTCCAATGGGCCCTACGAGGATGATTTTATCTAAGCCTGTTATTGCTGCCATATCTGGTTATGCTGTCGCAGGAGGATTAGAGTTAGCACTGTGGTGTGATTTACGAGTAGTAGAAAAAAGTGCAATTTTTGGAGTATTCTGTCGCCGGTTTGGCGTTCCATTAATAGATGGTGGCACCGTAAGGCTTCCCAGATTGATTGGACTGAGCCGGGCGATGGATATGATATTAACAGGACGACCTGTAACTGCAGAAGAAGCGTATCATTGGGGATTAGCAAATAGAATTGTTGATAAAGGTCAATCAAGACAAGAAGCAGAGAAACTGGCCAGAGAGATTTCAAAATTTCCTCAAATATGTATGAAAAATGATCGACTATCTGCCTATGAGCAATTTGGGTTGGATTATACCGATGCTATAAAAAGAGAATTTGAATATGGATTAATAACCTTAGAAAGTGGAGAATATCTTAAAGGTAGCGATGAATTTACACAAGGAAAAGGAAAACACGGAAAATTTTAGAAAATATTTAACCTACTTTTTTAAACAAATAGAAATTAGCAGTTTTTTTGTAACCAATTCCTTTCATCCTTTTTTCTAAATACTCCATATTAATATCCCTTTCTTTTTTTGGAACAAAATACGCTTTTAAATTTTTCCTGCTAAAATATAATTTCTTATTAGATTGATAAATTATCCCATATAAGATGAAATCATGGTCTAAATGTGCCATACTTGCATCCCCATGTGAATTGTTTACTAAGAGTATTCCTTCTTGTTTTAAATATTTCTTGCAATATTTCGATACAATACCAGCATATAATGAAATTAGCAAGTCGAAATTCTTATCCAACTCTTTAATTTCTTTCCTATAATCCCTAAAATAAAACTTTAAAATCGGTTCTTCCTCATATTTTTTATAATCAAGAATGAGATTTGATAAATCGGGTTTCGCAAAGAATCTTGCAGCACCTCTAAAATTATCTATATAAGTTGTTTTGCGGTAAAAAAATGAGGGAGTAATATCAATGTGACTTCCGGGATATAAAGCACTCTCAATAGTAAATTCTTTTCTCAATAGCGAAAATAATTCATATCTATCCCCTATTTTTCGCATATATTCTTCATATAATTCAACAGAACTCATTGTTTTATTCATAATTTAACATTAAAATATGTTATTTACTTATAAAATCTTATGATTACATTCCAAGAATTTAATGTAAAGACTCCTAAAAGAGAAGTTTTAATTAACATATCGGATAACATAAACAAAATTGTTCGAGAAACAGGAATTAAAGAGGGAGTTTGTCGAATTTTTATCCCTCATACTACAGCGGGAGTAACTATAAATGAAAATGCAGACCCAGCTGTAATGAAAGATATAGTTAATTTTTTAGGGAAGCTTATTCCGAAACATTCAGGATTTTCTCATATGGAAGGCAACTCCGATGCGCATATAAAATCAAGTTTAATAGGACCTTCTATAGAGATTTTAATACATCAGGGAAAGTTGATGCTTGGAACGTGGCAAGGTATAATGTTTGCTGAATTTGATGGACCCCGGAACAGGAAAGGATATATACAAATTCAAGGGGATTAGGAAATAATAGGTCTTAATATTGTTTACCAACATACTTTAGAGTTATAATCAAAGAAATAGCCATTAATAACAAAATAAGATAAAAAGGATAAAAAACATTCATATCTCCTAAAAAACAGATGATTATCGGAGCAAGAGCGCTCACAAAAAACCCTAATGCATTATTAAATCCAATACCTGAACCTTTTAACTTAGGGTCGATATCCTCAATAACTTTCAATAATAAAGCATTACCGGCGGGATCAAAGAGTGCAATCCCTATACCAATAAAAGTAGTGGCAATAAGAAAAATATATACATTCAAGGCCATTTGCTCCACAAAAAATACTAATCCAAAGCCAATTACAATAGATTGTCCTATATACATTAGCTTTCTTGGACCTTGTTTATCTAAAACTCTCCCGGAAATAAAGACAAACCCTACATATAATGCGACAATTATAATCAATATATAACTAGTCTCAATTTCATTAAATTTAAATTGAATTTGTAAAACCCAAATTAGATACGCGACGATACTACCAAATAAAAACCAGCGAACACTATTTAATAATACTGCAATATTATATTGATGGGTTTTTAACAAAGTCTTAATATTATCCAACCTAAAATCAAGATTTTTTATCTTATTAGGATTGAAACAGTTTCCCGTCTCCTCGATTTGAGCATTATCCTTAAATTTAATAAATATCAAAAAGGTTGTTATTGAGGTTAAAATTCCTGATATTAAAAATATGCTACGAAATCCAAATATTCCGGGGATTAAGCCGCCTAAAACAATTCCAATAAAGTAACCAACATTCATGGATAATGAATAATAGCCCATTCCTTTTCCATGCTGCTCTTTATTGTATATATCACCAATAATCGCTTGTAGTATAGAAGTATATGCTCCAACACCTTGGATTGCCCGATAAACTATTAATTGGATAATATTTTGCGCAAAAAAACAAAGAAACGTACCGATGACATAAATTCCCATACCAATTATAACAATCTTTCTCCTACCAAATTTATCTGATATGCTAGCAAATGGGAACTGAAAAATAGATTGAGTAACTGAAAATATTCCGATAATGATTCCAAATGATGTAAGTGATCCAGACAAGTCTATTACAAAGGATGGTAAGCCAATATCCACAATACTCATGCCCATACTCCTTAAAGCTGTTGCCATTAAAACAACAAGAAGTAGGACTTTGGTTTTTGCTCCTATCAAAATATTTCTTATATTATTATCTCTAGGCTAATTTATTTGTAAAATTAAAAAAACCATAAAAAGTTGATTTTTACAGTCTTTTTGGATATTATCAAATATAATTCAAGAAGAACATATAATTTTATATTGGCTAGAATCGAAGTAGAATATAAATAAATTATATTAAATTCATAAAATATTATGGATATTTTTTTTTACTGGTTAGGAGTGTTCATGGCAATAGCATCAGGGATTTCAAATAATTATGGAACAGTGCTACAGAAAAAAGTTGTAAATCAATACAAAGAGGACTCAAAATTTTTTAAAAATTTAGTTAAGAATCCATTATGGCTGTTTGGATTAATATTGCAGTTAGGCGTAGGGGCAATATTTTTTCTAATAGCACAAATGTTTATTGGACCAACTCTTATACCTGGTTTAATGGGTGCTGGCTTGATTGTGTTAGCAGTTGGCGCTGTTAGAATAGTTGGAGAGCATTTAAAATTCTTAGAGATGATAGGGATTGTTTTAATGATTATAGCAATAGCTTTTATAGGATTTAGCAATATGAATATTGATTTAAACCAACAGGATTTTTTAGAAGTAGGTTTATTCATTCGTATTATTCTTTTTACAGGTGTGATTTATTTATTAGCCTTAATTGTATACATTATGCAAAAGAGGAATATTTCTAAGGGGATCTCATTATCAATTTATTCTGGATTTCAATTTGCGTTATCTAATTTCTGGATTGGGCCTTTGATGGGCATTTTAGCATCGGTTTTTGGAGGAAAAGCTGTTTTATTGGAGATTGTCCTTTTTTTTCTAGCTCTCGCAATATTAATCCTAACGAATATTCTTGGTACATCATCAATTCAAAAAGCATTTAAAGAAGGGCAGGCTAGTAATTTGATTCCAATTCAGCAAGTTCCAATTCAAATTGCTCCAATTTTCTACTATATCGCTGTATTTTTGCTCCCTATTCCAAATTACCTCTCACTTGCTTTCCTAATAATTGGGATTACATTAGTGGTAATAAGTTCATTTTTATTAGGGAGAAGACAGACACAAATCGAAAAAATAAAGTAGACTTTCTCATATGATAGAAAAAAAATTATAGAAAATATTACATTAAGTCATTATGGTAAAATTAATCTTTTTTCAAGCTCATCCTGATGATTTAGAGTTAAATTGTGGGCATCTTATCCATTTTCTTGCAACGGGAAGTAAAAAAAAGCATCTGATAAAGATTGTTTCGATTACAAAAGGAGAATTTGGACTTCCTGGGTTTCAATATGACAAGTTTAAGGGGAAGTTCTTGGCAAGAATCAGAACACAAGAATTATATAATGCCTTAGCCATTCATGATATACTCCCCGAAAATGTTAACTTTCTTGGTTTTGTTGATGGGCTTGTTTTTTTTAACAATGAATTAATACAATCAATTACAAATTATCTCAAAGCAGAAAGACCTGATATTATTTTTGCTCCTGAAGCGATTTATACTTGGTATTATCACGGGGATCATATAAATACAGGAAAGGCAATTTACTACATAATAAACCATAGACTAATTGATTTTGAACCTAAATTATATTTCTATGGATCTCTAAATCCTAATTTTTTATTTGGGTTTAATAAAGACAGTTTAGAATTGATAGATAATTTACTTAAATGTCATAGAACTCAATATTGGTTTATAAATAAAGCCAAATTAGCATATAGGGTTTCGACAAGGCGAAGAGGCTTGTTATTACGTGGTTGGAGTTATGCTGAAAAATATCGACGAGTATTCTTTAAAAAAAGTAATTTAAAAAAGAATAATCCTTCATTGGTAATTAGGCTTTTATCACATTGGTTCTCAAGTATGCCATGGTTTAAAGCAAAATATCCCAAAGACCTACTTTTAAAATTAAAAAGCTAATTTCTATTATATTTAAGATAGTAAAAGCTGTAAATATCCCTACATTATGATACGTTTATTAATTATCTTGACCAATTAATATTATCTTTTAATTATTGTAGATAAATTAAAATTAAATAATTGGTGAATATAACGGCTACAAAAGAAGAAGTTAAACAAGCATTAAACAAATGGGTAAAACTAGTTGATAATCCCGAAGTTGCCCAAGAATTTGAAGGATTTAATAAAACAATGCAATTTATCTTTTCTGATATTAATTATAAAATCAAGATGATTTTTCAGGACAAGAAAGTTAGATTAGAAGAAGGACTTGATGAAAACTCTGAAATGAGCTTGGAGACTAAATCTGACTTATTTGTAGGAATAGCAACGGGTGAGGTTGACCCAATGGAAGCCTTTATGGAAGGAGAGCTGAAAACAAAAGGAGACATGAATGCTCTTCAAAAATTAGAAATCTTTATGGATTTTGAGTAATTGACAAGTTAATTAAATGCAATCTAAATGAACAAAATGCAACCTATTGGATACAGTAAAGAAAAGGCTCAGAAAATTTTACGTAAATATAATATTGATGTCTTGATAGCGTCATCACCAGTAAATGTTTTTTATACAACGGGGTTGCCTACCTTACACGTAGCTCCCAATCCAATCTTATATGTGTTGTCTAATCAATTTCCGAGCATTTCTTTAATAACAAGCGATGGAGAACTAAGTTTAATTACGTGGATAACTTATAGAAGTATTGATAAATTTTGCTGGGTCAATGATGTGAGCGGGATTGCTTCACCAAAAGCCGCGATGGTCGAAGTATCTGATAGAATTGAAAAGTGGGGATTAGCAGAAAAGACAATCGCCTATGAATCCTTAATGCCAGTATATCAATATGAATATTTATGTAAGAAATTTCCTAATGCAAATTTTATCTATGGTGATCAAGCTTTTTTAGATATGCGGTTAACTAAGTCAGAGGAAGAGATAAAACGCATAAAAAAGTCGACAGCAATTTCAGAAAAGGCAATTTTAGCAATGATCGATGAAGTTTACGAGGGGATAACCGATATAGAGTTATTGAAAATCGCTCGGAGTACAATAATAGATGAAGGAGCAGAAGGTTGGGATCATCTTACTTTAGGCATTGGTTCATCAGACCCAGAAGCTCCTGGAATTGGAACTGTTATGAAAAGCGGAGATATTGCACGCTTTGATATAGGGACAATATGGAAGGGGTACGTCTCTGATGTAAGTCGGCATGTAATTTTAGGAGAAATACCCGAGGGGGCCCAACAAATTTTGGATCATATGATTCAAGTACAAGAATTCTGTGTAGACCATATTAGACCTCAAATAAATATGAAAGAACTCTATGACAGCGGGAAAAAATTTTATAAATCACTGACAAAACGGGGATTTTGTTATATTACAGGACATAGTATTGGATTAGAATGTGAGGAGACTCATCTCTTTAGTCCAATGAAAACCTTAGATAGGCCTTTTGAAGAAAATATGGTGTTAGATATCGAAGTTTGGCAAAACTATAAAAATCAGGGTTTAGTTGGAATTGAAGATTGTTATAGGATAACAAAGACAGGTTGTGAAAGATTATCTAATTTACAAAAAGATTTTTTTTTGAAATGAATAAAAGATGTGTTTTCAATTTGTATTTTTTTATATGATTTTATACCAAGGAGAATAAGATATGAACGATATAGTTAAATTTGGTATTATAGGAGTAGGATCTGTATGGCGCTATCATAAAATGGGCAGTAAAAATAATCCAAAAATAAAATTTGTATCTACATATGATGTTAATGAAAGTAGCTTAAGAAGCGCTGAAAAATTTTCAAAATTACAAACTTTTACAAATTTAGACCAGTTTTTTAAAAGTGATATAGATGCTGTACTCGTATTAGTTCCACATTATTTACATAAAGATATGGTCATTGCAGCAGCAGAAGCGGGAAAGCATATCCTTTGTGAAAAACCAATGGCTCCCACTCTTGAAGATTGTGATGAGATGATCTCTGTGACTAAAAAAGCGGGAGTCAAGTTTATGATAGCCGAAAATCACCGTTTTCTTCCCGTACATCAATTAATTAAAAGTATGCTAACGAGAGACTTTATTGGAGATGTTTTCCTAGGAAGAACTTATGAAGGTGCTTATTGTACTCCAAACCAATTTTTTGATTCTGATACTTGGCACTTTTGTTATGACAAAGGAGGTGGTGGTGTAGTTGCAGATCAAGGAGTTCATAAATTTACAATGTTAAATTGGTTTTTAGGTGAAGTCGATTCTGCTCAATGTTGGTTAAGTAAAACAGTTAATTCCCCCCCTAATAAAGGTGAAGATACTGCTATAATTCTACTCAGATATAAATGTGGCGCAATGGTTACTGTTGATATATCCTCAACTGTTATCCATCCACTAACTAATCGCACTGAATTGCATGGAACGAAAGGATCAATTTTAGAAGATCATTCTTGGAATGAACCCCTTAGAGTCTTTTCCTCTCATCCAGAAGCGGAAGTGAAAGGAGAGTTTTACAGTCCACAAGTAGAACATGGACCTTATCCTCATTATTATAAAATATCCATGGGGAAAGAAGATGAATATTTTACTAATTGTATTTTAGAAAATAAACAGCCTGAATTTACACCAGATGAAGCAAGACAAGGAGTCGCCGTAGTACTTCTCGCTTATCTTTCAGCTAAAAAAGATTCAATTACTACCATGGATGAACTGAATAAAATCTATAGAAAAGAAGGAACAAGATCAATTTTAGAGGGATTAGATGATATTGTTCAAAAAAATTATAAAAATCTAAGATGGGAATGAGATAATACAATTTTGTATTTTTCTTATGGTTTTGAAATTGTAACGGAACAAATACCCTCATTATGAGTTTCGATAAGTACTATCTGCTCGTCTTCGCTTTTTATTAGGCTTCCTTGTGAAAACTCAATTTTAAAACCCTTTGGATAGTGAATTTTTGGTATATATACAACTGACGGTGCTTTTATAGACGATACTGCTTCAAATTCAAATATGAACGTTCCCTCTTTCATATTAAATTCCATTTTTAGAGGTTTTCCTGCGCACCGAATGAAATGTGGTCTGCAAAACCCTGCGATTGCTCTCCCTCCACTATTAATATCTCTAGGATTTTGTTGCTGATCTTTACTAAAAATAGATAAGTCCTCTAAATTCCATTGATCTCCCCACTCATTTGTATTATCCGCGGTGTAATTCCATTGGGTTGAATGCAGTAAATTGGCATCTAAAGCGTTGTAATACATATTTAATGCCTTAATGTGTATCTTCCAAGCATCGAGTGGATCTGACTTGTACTTTATATATGCTTCTTTATTGTTTAGATTGTACGGCAGTCCAAATTCACCAATTAGCGTTGGAATATCCCTTTGAATCTTGCTCGAGCTTTCTTTTATTAGGTGCAATTGCCTAATAAATAAGTTTTGTACATTTGATTTACCTATTACAGGTTTATTTGTCACTATATCAAAGTTAGCTTTAAGCATAGGTTTTTGTGTGCCTAATGTCGCCACATCATACCAATGAGGCTCATGAACGATATTTGTGGGAAGATCCAACTCAAAAGACTCGCCTCTCATTAATTTCTCCGCAGAACCTTCGAAAAACAATATAGCATCGGGAAATATTTCCCTTATGGCAGTAGAGTACCCCTTTATAAATGGAGATAAATAATCCTTATAAAAATTTACTTGGTTATCATCTATATACAAAAAATAATCATTATTAAGAATAATCGGTTCTTCATTTTCATTTAATCCCCATACTCCATTTTTCTTCCATATATCTTCATAACCTTCCAACCAGCACGAAATCCCCTCCTTGTTTAGTTCTTCTTTTTTCGTTTCTCTAATTCCAAAACGCTTTATTTCACGATAGCCTATAATCCTTGGATATCCCGAACCTATTGTCATAGCATCAATTGGAGTAAAAGCATATCCCAAAATATCCGAAAAATTAGGTATATTACTTCCATCGACCTTAATTTCAATCCACCCTTGTAATGGTTCATTCAAGGTATTAAAGCCAAGAACATATAGATTATTTTTTATACATTTAGCGATTTGCTTAAATGCATCGAAAAAATGAGTTTGTAAGTAATCTTGAGAATTCTTTCCATCAATTTTACAGGCTGGTGCGAAATCGCTTCCTCCAAGAAATAAGGTCCACATAGTCCCATTGGCAAACCTATATGCATTTCCTTGCCAATGCATTAAGGGATATGAGTTTAGATTATCATTACTATATCGGTGTTGCATAACAAAGGCAGCATCGCTATGATCAAATTTTCTGATATCTAACCCAACCTTCTCGAAAGTCCATCCTGGAGCTCCATCACCTCCAGTCATTCTACTCCATACATCTTGATGGGGATCAATGAAATAGTATAGCTTATATTCTTCTGCAATCTTCAATAGTTCAGAAATATACTCTAAATATTCCTTGTCATATATGTTGGGTCCTTTATGTTCAATGGCTTCCCAAGTTATTAATAAACGGAATGTATTAAACCCCCAATGTTTTAATCTTTTAAAGTGTTCATGTGCCTCATTTAAAGGAAATGGTCGTCCCACAAAAGAAATATCTTTATGATTTTCGAAATCTGTCTTAATATGAGTTGCTCCATTAGGTGTATGAGGTACTTTTGAGCTTCCCCCAAGATTCACCCCTCTTAGAAGAACTTTTCTTCCTTTCTCATCCAAGAACCAATCTTTTTCTATACTCAATAACATTTTTCTTCAAGAAATAATAATCTTTTAGATACATTAAAACCTTATTCCATATAGTTAAGTATTCATACCATTTAAGGAGAAAAAATGGAATTAGGAAATAATGCTTTATCAAATATAGCTAAAATTAAAAAAAATGTCAAGAGAAAAAGAATTTCCAGTTATGATCGCACAGGGAAAAACGCCGATTTTTTTATCATTGAGCCAAATACAAAAGTAGAACTTTGCAACATTACAAGAGCTGGCATAATAAAGCATATTTGGATGACATTTGCTTCCTACGATCACCTTCATCTAAGAAAAATTATTATTAGAATGTGGTGGGATAATGAGGAGCATTGCTCTGTTGAATGTCCGATTGGAGACTTTTTTGGAGTGGGCCATGGAGTCTCTGTTAACTTTTGGAGTCTTCCTCTTTCAATGAGCCCTCAGGATGGGAAAGGCTTTAACTGTTTCTTCCCTATGCCCTTCTCTGAGCGAGCTCGTATAGAATTAGATAATGAAAGCAATTTAGCTATGACTTGCTATTTCTATATTGATTATGAAGAATGCATCACCTTAGATTCTTCATATGGACGTTTTCATGTGCAATGGTGGCGTGAAAATCCATGCAAAGGGAATGATTATTCTAAAGTGAAGATGCTTGAACTTTCTCGTAAGAAAAATTTAACCCATGAAAACGACTATGTTATCTTAGAAGCGGTAGGAGAGGGTCATTATGTAGGATGTCATATAGATATTCATAATTTATGGCAAGGAGACACTTTCAATTGGCCTGGTGAAGGAGATGATTATATCGAAATTGATGATGGGGAAATAATTCTTTATGGTACTGGTACGGAAGACTATTTTTGCACAGCATGGGCACCTACCCAATACTATTGCTCACCTTACTTTGGGATTACTTTACCTGGTGGTCCAAAACATAGCGGTAAAATTTCATATTATCGATTTCATATTGAAGATCCTATTTATTTTCATAAAAATATCAAAGTAAAAATAGAACATGGGCATGCAAATCAAAGATCTGACGATTATTCTTCCACAGCTTACTGGTACCAAGTAGAACCTCATAAAAAGCTCAAACCCATATTATCTGTAGAAGAGAGAATCCCACGAGAGAACTTTTAGTTGTGATTACTACTTTGCGATAAATTATTATTACCCCTTATCAAAGTATTTATTATGACATCACGAGAACGCGTACGGCAAACGTTGAATCATATTGAACCTGACAAGGTACCCCTTGATTTTGGGGGAAATCAATCAGGGATACATGTTAAAGCATATTTAAAATTACTGGAATATCTTGAAATTGAAGATAAGGATATTAGATTCTCTGATTTTGCTCAACAGATTGTCTTTCCATGCGAAGAATTGTTAAAAAGATTTAAAATAGATACTCGATACATTTCTCCCTATGGAGGAGTAATAAAGGTTGAGAATATGGATGTGGAATATTGTGGAAAGTATGTGGGAGTATTTGATCAATTTGGAGTTTTTTGGGGTAATAATGCACAAAAAAAGATTGACGATATTTTATATTATGATCCGGTGATTCATCCACTAGCCGAATTCAAAACTGTTAAAGAAATTGAAAATTATGATTGGCCTGATGGTACAGATTTAACTCCCTTTAGAGGTTTTAGGGAAAAAGTTAAAGAATTATATGATAGAACAGAATTTGCATTGATTGCTCCCACCTCAGGGTGTGTGTTTGAATATACAACGTTTCTATTTGGCTTTACTAAAGCCTTAAAATACTTAAGAACTAAACCGGAATTAATTATTGCTACAATGAAAAAACTACTAAAATATTGGACTGAGTATTCATTAACATTTCTAAATGAAGTTGGAAGTTATCTAGAAGTAATTTGTGTGAATGGTGATTTAGCTGAACAACAAGGTCCTTTAATGAATTTAGATACATATGAACGTATAATAAAACCAATTGAAAAGGAGCTCTCCGATGCAATTCATGATTTTATGGATATTAAGATAAATTATCATTGCTGTGGATCAATTCCTATGTTTATACCTCATTTTATTGATATTAAATATGATGCTGTTAATCCTGTCCAAATCTCTGCTTATGATATGGAACCATGTAGTCTAAAAGATCGTTTTGGAAAAAAAATTACATTTTGGGGAGGTTTATGTAATACACAACATACTCTACCTTTTGGCACACCTAAGCAAATAAGAGAAGAAGTGAAGTTAAATCTTAAATGTTTTAAACCAGGAGGGGGATATATCGCATCTAATGTCCATAATATTACCGCTGAAGTACCACCACAAAATATCGTCGCTATGTTTGATGCTGCTAATGAATTTCGAAATTATTAATATACATGAAAACTTCTTATGAGTGTAAAATAAAGAAGAATTTAGATTTTAACATTTTTGATACTCATATTCATACTTACTCAACTAACATTTAATATCTCTTAAGTGATGGATCGATGGTTCTTTCTATTCAAAATTTCAAGTGTTAAAGCATTTAGCTATTAGATTTTTTATAAAATTTGTGAATATTATACAATGCTTTAGCGGCTAGATGTTCGTTCGGATGTATTGAAATCCCTTTTTGATTTAATTTATTCACTATGTTCGGAACATTTTTTGCTCTTATATGGATGAAAGATCTTTTTATATTCTTACTGAAGCAATCTGCTGAAACATTTACATCTATAGCTGATACGAGAACAATTGGTTTGGAAATTTCTTCTTGTAGACTAATTAAATCCTCATATCTAGGAGTTAACATAGTTAAATAAATAAACATCATATCAACATTAGGGTCTTTTCCCACGATTTCATAAGTCTTTTTTTCCAATATTGGATCAAATGTTGCTTGAAGGCTTATATCGATTGGGTTTGATATACTTGAGCCGAATTCAGGAATATATTCTTTGAGTTTCATTTTTGATTCTTTGGTTAAATCTGCCAACTTTAAATTATTCATCTCACAAGCATCTGCTGATGATACAGCAGGTCCCCCAGGTCCTGAAATTATAGCAACTCGACAATTTTTTACGGGCATAGGATTGATGAATGCTTGGATCAAACTAACCATTTCTTCCAAATTATGGACTCTAATCACTCCATATTGGTTAAATACATTATTCCATAAAATATTGTTTCCACAGAGAGATCCTGTATGGGAATGAGCTGCTTTTGATCCCGCAGGCGTGTCTCCAACCTTCCAAATGATTATAGGTTTCTTTATTTTTTTTACCAATTCAATAAATCTTCTTCCATCATCTATGCCTTCCATATAACACGCTATTAGATTAGTATTAGGGTCATTACCTAAATATTCTAAAAAATCATTGAAACCTAAATCAATGCCATTGCCATAACTTATAGATTTTGAGAAATGAATTCCTTTCAACATTGAATTAAAAGCCATTATATTAGCGATTGAACCACTTTGGCTAATGAAGCCTAACGGACCTGATTCTGTTGGTAGGGCTGGAAAGAATGATAATCTCGTCTCTGGGCAATAAAATCCCATACAATTCGGTCCAATTAATCTCATTTGATATTTTCGAGCAATTTTTAATAATTCATTTTCAGCTTGTTTACCTTCTTTACTTTTTTCGCCAAATCCAGCTGAAAAAATTATTACTGCCTTTACTCCGTTTTCACCACATTCAATAATGATATCTTTAACATATTTAGGATGAGTAGAACATATTACTAGATCTACTGGCTCTCCAATGGATTTCAAATCTGAGAAAACATTTATTCCCATAATGCTAACATTAGATTCAGTTATTCGTGGATTAATGATAAATATATTTGGAAATTCTTGATCAATAAACCCTTGTAGTAAGATGTTTCCCAAACCACCTTTTCTACTTACGCCATAGATTGCCAGGGACTTCGAATGGAAAATGTCATCAATTTCAGAAAATATATCATTCAATTAAATCTAACCTTTTAATATTGGAATAAAATATAAAATGAATAATTGTTGCGTAAATAAAAATTCTTTTAAGATATTAGGACACTAAGTTATAATTGAATAGTATTCGACTCTAATTCACCTATAGCATCCAGTTTTCCTATTGAAATCGAACAAATCTTAACTTAAACAAAGATTTCAAAAGGGCTAAAGGTCCTTATTTCATTGGAAAAATGTTATTATCGAAGATTTTTGTCGAAGACGATATTTTATTAATTAACTAATTTCTCTTAATTTTGGAATTACTAGCAAAAATGATCTATTTAATCTTCTTTACATATTTCCATTTTAATAATAAATTAATTAAAAGTGGTCACCAATTTTTATATAATCTTAAAAATTTAAATTATAGTCAAACATAACGTGAATTATTTGGGGGATAATAAAAATTTAAAGGAATATGATAACTGGGACATAATAGAAGTTTCAAAGGTAAACGACAAAATTATTAAAAAGTTGTTAAATTACCTAAAATATGATATATCCCAAAACTTTTTCATTTCCTTTGAAAGTCTTCTTAAATTGGGGAATAAAATACCTCAATTAACCGTTAAAAAATTTATTAACGAAGTTGATAAAGTACATGAATTTAAAAAGGAGTTATTTCAATTCATATTGAACTTTACAGATGATGGCCTTATTGAATATCATTTATTACCTCAGTTATATAATCCTGATTTTATAATTCGTGCGAAGGCAGTTATGAAAATAACTGAAAATAATGATATAAAGTATATTAAGTTTCTATTGCCATTATTAGATGACCCTGATGATTCAGTGCGATGGAGTGTGATAAAATTCTTAGCAACTCAAATAGATAATCCCATTATTCGTTCTGAACTTCAAGATCATCTCGAAAAGGAGTTAAATCCCGTAATCTATGATAATCTAAAACAAATAATTCAATCTCGTTAATTTTTCAATATTTTATAAAGTGATTTTATATTTTTTCATCACATGTTTATCCTTATAATTTACTTTTCGCATGATCACTAACTTTCAAAAAATGTAAAGAATTAAAAACGTCATTTTTGATTATAATATTATATTATTTTCATGATGAGATATCATTAGATTTTAGCTTATAACAAGATACTATATTACGTAATTACGTATTTAGCCAAGAATAGGCGTTAGTTTTAAATTGAGGTTTTAACCAACTTGAAAAGGGTGTTAAGGAATTTCGACATATGATTATACATTTAAAATTTTATTGCTTGGTGACGCTTCTGTAGGGAAGACGTCTTTTACTAAAAGATATTGCTATAATATTTTTAATCCCTCTGAGAGGCTTACGATCGGTGTTGATTTTCATGTAAAATTAATAGAATTAAATGGAAAAAGGATTAAGCTACAGATTTGGGATGTTGGAGGGGAAGAACGTTTTAGATTTCTTTTACCAACTTATTGTCTAGGAGCTAATGCCGCTTTCTTACTATATGACATTACGAGGCCCCAAACACTTGATAATATTAGTGAATGGACTAATATTGTGCATCAAAAAGGAGGTGAAATCCCAGTAATGCTTGTAGGTTCAAAAATAGATCTGGCTGAAGAACAACGAAAAATTACAAGGGAGTTTGGTATTCAAATTGCTGAAAAGCATAAAATGGCTTCATTTGGAGAGATTTCAAGCAAAACAGGGCAAAATGTTACTAAAACGTTTGAAGTTCTAACTGAATTAACCTTAGAAAAAACAGAATTGTAGGTGATTCTATGGAAAATAACGAATTCTTAGCACTTAGTTCTCTGTTTGATGCAATCGGTGTAATTGAGAAAGGTATTGAAAAAGTTTATCACTATTTACTTAAAAATAAAAGGATTGAAAACCTTAATGATGTTACTTCTCTTTATGATTTAACGCTAAAACGAGGCTATAAAATATGTGCCGTGTTAAGCGAATTAGAATTGGTACAGATTTATGATAGACCAATGAAGATTCACTTAGCTACTCCTGTAATTCCATTGTGGCAAAAAATTATAAATAATCGCATCGAAGAGTTAACACGTCAATTTCAAGAGAAGAAAGATAAGGCAGAAGAAGCTCTTTCAGATCTGATACAAACCTATAATTTAGGTGAACCGGTTACACAAGAATTTGTTGAATTTATTAAATATAGTTTAAATAGTCTAGATGAGACATATCATTCTTTTTTAAGTAAAGATATATGTAAAATTGCTATAGGTATAAGATATGATAACGAGTTAATTGCAACCATTAAAAAATATGGTCCGAAAGATACTCCTAAAGAGATTAAAGAGGCAATGAGAAATGGTATGTTAAAAATCTCCGAAAATCTTAAGAATCTCAATTTGCAGGTTATCTTCAATGCCGAAGTCATAAAAGAATTATTATTGAGTCCCGAATTTACCATTTTAACAGACCATATCAATCAATACAATTTAGAATTTAAATTGGTTACTGTTCATGTGACTTATGATGATTTTAGTAATTTCAATCTTACAGATAATGAACTCATCCAACCAAGCTTTGATCCAACAAATCGATTAATTGGTTCTTACGTTTCTCGAAATAAAAATATCTTTCAAATCTTTTATGACAAATACAATGAACTTTTCGAAAAAGGGATTCCTCTTTTACAATTTATTCAAGATGATGCTGACTTGACCTTAACCGAAATAACTGCCACTCAAAAATTTGTACTTTGTCTTTTATAATAAATAAAAAGAAAAAATAAATAGAATTTTACCTAGCTTCATCCTTTTTTCTTAACATTGCTTTTCGAAATTTCTCAAGTTGTTTCCGAGGGGTTACTGTTGGTCTTTTGTAGGGTTTCAGTTTAGATTTTATTCCAAACAGATATTTAGCTATATCTTTTAATTTTTCTGTATCGTAGCGCATCATCATGGTAATTGTTTCCATTTGAGGACTTCCTCCTCCATGTAATCCAGCAACTTGCATCACTCCTGCTAGATCAGACACTGCTATAGCTTCTATTCCCTTGAAACACCGAAGTATGTTTTCTGGTTTAACTCTGGGATTTCTTTGTAAGTACTTCATCGCTAGCTCACCAACTTCTTCATGATAAAAAGTCTCTTCGAATGGTAAGGTTGCAATTATTCCCCCCGAGAGGTCTGCCAATATTTTATATTCCTCATAAATCATTTCCCCTGCAAGTCTTCTGCCCGCATTTGTAAGAATCTCATCAGGGACTTGAGTACCTGAGGGTGCCTTTTCAGAATGTTTCGCACTCGATTCTCCAGCCGCAAAAACAAGTTCAGCTGTACCTATTATATGTGATATTTTATCTTTTGCATGAGAGGTACTTTCAATGCCATTATATTCAGCTGCTAACGCAGCGGCGCTTGCAATAACTTCCGATACTGCGGGTTTACAACCGGTATAGCTATGTCGATGAAAGTGAGCAAACATGAGAGCTAAAAAACCAGCATAAGCAGTTTGTCTTGGATCCCCATGACCATTTAAGAATACACGTTCTTTAGGGACAAAAACATCATCAAAAATAATAAAGGTTTCAGCATCACCAATCTCTAATCCCGGTGCTTGATAAACTTTACTTTTTCTAAAATTAGCAGGTCGTGTAAGGAGTTTTACGCCCTCCCAGTCTGTAGGTAGGGCAAATGCCACCGCATAATCTTTATCCTCGGGGCCCATATATCTACATGGAACTGCGATTAGTTCATGAGCATAGGGGGTATTGGTAATATTAAGCTTACACCCTCGTACAATAATACCATCTTCACGAGTCTCTACCACTCTTAGATATTGATCTGGATCCTCTTGTTCATGGGGTCTCTTAAGACGATCTCCCTTTGCATCGGTTTGTGCACAACTTGCTACCAAATCATTCTCTTGGAAATATTCCATATATTTTAGAAAACGTTGATAATGGTCCGATCCGAGTGCTTGGTCGACTTCATAAGTGACGACTGAGAGTGCGTTGAGAGCATCGATACCCATACATCTCTGGATACATCCTCCAACCCTATGGCAGAGTTGTCGTGTCATCATTTGTTTTTTTAGTAAATCCTCCTCACTCTGATGGATATGACAGAAGCGATTAATCTTTTTATTAGTAATATGACTTGTAGCAGTACAAATATTTTCCCACTCGGGTTCATTTACATGATCATACGTTTCTTTAATGATTCGCATCCCTCCTTTTATTCGGGGGTCATCCCTCCCAACTACCTCATCACCGATGTAAATGTTTGGTTTCATCTTCAGCAAATCTTGAACATATTCTTCATAGGTTTTCATTTTTCTTGTTCTCTCGATATTATTTTTATTTGCTTTTTAGGAAAATTATTCCCTTTTTATAAATAAATCTACTTAATAATTTAACTTCTCATCTTATAAGACTTTTCAATTTAAACATGAAGAAAATAAAATAAAAAAAAAAAATAAAATGTGGTTTAAATTTACAGTTTTTTAATCATATCTATTCCTTGTGACCAATAAATATAAAAACCCAATAGTGCTAATTACTAAAGCAACAATATAAACCCAGCTAGTCCATGCGGTATACCAAGTTGGTATTGTAAGTAACGGTAATAAATAAGACAAAGATACCACTGCCATCAAACTTAAAATCGTTAAGGCAATTCCCATTGCCCACTCTTCCTCTTTGAAAAGACCGAAGCCAGCAATAAACGCCCAGAATCCCAACACATAGGAGACTAACATTGACCCGCTTCCGAGCAATCCAGCAAATAATGCTATTTCAGCTGGTAATGCTATACTAATTCCTAGCATAGATACTGTTTGTATTATTGCTAAAAATAAGAAGTATGCTCCTAAAATGATCACAATTATATTTAAAATAGCACTTGATTGTTTCCTTTTTTTTGTTTCACTCATTGTAATTTCAACCTTTTATCATTTAATATTATTATTAAATAGTGATGAACTAATACTCTCCCAGTAATATAAATTTTGTTTATTTAAATTATGATACAATTGTTGAAATAACTGATTTTACTAGGGATAATGGACATTAATAGCGTTTTTAGATTTCAAGAAAAATTATTTAAACCTTTCAACCTCAAAGAATATTATTGTCTAAATTTTTAATTTTACCTTACTAATTTGAATTTTTTTGATATAATTTAATCAGTGCTATGAATGAGTCATTAACTCCAGAAGCGATATATAAGGATGTTTCTAAGGGTAAAATTAATAAGTCATTAGCTACTGACCTCTTGCTCTCTCTCATTGAAAAAAGTAACAATCCAGAAATGCGACGAGATTGTATTTTATTCTTTCAAAAATTAGGAGTACACCCTGATAAGTCAGAACAGATATATAAAATCTTTGAGAGTTGTCTGCTTTCTGATGAAAATCATTTTGTAAGGGCTTCTGCTGCTCAACTCATAGCAGAAAAATTCTTAAAATATGGAAGTAGTGCATTACAATGGGCAATTAAACACGATACTTCTCCTACTTTAATAAAAAGCCTCTATGATATTGCATCAAAAGAGAAAACAGGTACTTTTTTCGAAATTAAAACTGCTATATCAGAATGGATCCAAAATTATGCAAAAAAACTTGACATAATTCCCTTAGAAGCGCCTTTTTTTTTAGATGTTGAATGTCTATTTTCAAATGCGTTAAAAATTTATGCAATTTCAGAGGATTCTTTTGAATATTTTAGAGCATTGAGAAAGATTGGTGTTCCAAAGCCTTGGATTTCAATTAAGGAGAAGCATGTGGAAGCATTAACATATAATTACTATAATTGGGTATACATTAAGAATAATCAGGATATTATTACAAGTTTTATGAGAATTAATGATTTGGACTCATTTTTTTTATTGCATCAAAAATATGATGATATCGATAGAAGTCCACCCCTTATCCCTGATTCAATCGGACTGCTAACCAAGCTAAAATCTTTACGATTAAGTTCAAATAGTATTATAGACATTCCAAAGTTTATTCCTTCTTTGTCTCTGCTCAGTGAATTAGATTTGAGTAAAAATCATATCGAAAAACTGCCAGATTCCATAAAACAGATAAAAAGGCTGAAGATCCTTAATTTGAAGAATAATTATGTTCGGGAAATTCCATCAGATTTAAAGGAATTTTTATCTACCCTTGATACATTTCGTTATTAGAGGTTTTGAAAGGTAAAATAAGGGATAAATAATAAAAATAAGTGGCTAAATCATCATTAACTTTTATACTTAGTTAATTATTTAAACACATATAACGAAAATTAGTATCAATCAAGGTTTATTATACAGTAAAAGTGAAAAATATGGAGGAAAAAACTAAAATTAACGGAGGAGACGTTTTAGTTAAATGTCTTCTTGAAGAAGATGTTAAATATATGTTTGGGATTATAGGTGGCCAATTCTTAAATATGTTTGACGCGATTTATGAATGGGGTCGAGAAAAAGGCATAGATACCGTGATGTTTCGGCACGAACAAGGTGCAGCACATGCAGCAGATGCGTGGGCACGAGTCACCAACAAGCCAGGAGTGTGTTTTGGTACTGTAGGACCGGGAGCAACCGACCTAGTACCGGGAGTAGGTGCGGCATGGAGTGATAATATCCCTGTTATTGCAATAGTGCCTCAAGTCAATAGCCAGTATGATGATACTTATACTCTTCAAGGAAACTTAGATCAAATAACTCTTTTTAAACCTATAACCAAATATCAAAGAAGTATACGAGATTTAAATAAAATACCGGATGCGGTGCACAAAGTTTTCCGTGCAGCGACAGGAGGTAGACCTGGACCCGCTTTATTAGAGATTTATGAGGATGCTTTTCTTGAAGAAGAGGAAGAGGAAAACGTGAAAATTTTACCAAAAGAGATGTATCGCCCATACGGAATGCCTGCGATTGAAAATGACCAAATAAAAAAGTCTCTTGAGCTATTATTAAATGCAGAAAAGCCATTAATCCTTTCAGGGGGTGGAGTGACACGATCAGAAGGTTGGAATGAATTAAAAGAATTTGCAGAATATTTGCAGATACCTGTCATTACTACCGTAATGGGGATTGGTACTCTTTCAAACTCTTCCCGATGTTTAATTGATTCAACGATACAAGGATTTGGTAAAGAGGTATCTTATCAAGCAGATGTAGTTTTAGCATTAGGTTGTAAATTTTCATTTACAATGGGCCATGGAGATGAGCCGTTTTTCAAAAATTCACAAAAACTGATTCAAGTAGATATTGACTCTAGTATTATAGGTCGTGCGAAACCTATTACCTTAGGGATTATTGGAGATTGCAAATTATTTTTAAAACAGATGCTAGCGGAAGTAAAGAAAAGTAAAAAGGTTGAGAAACGAGAGTGGTTAGAGTCACTACAAGGACTAAGGGCTAGTTTTAAAGATAAATTCTTTAAGAGGATCCTTAAAGACAAGACACCCATCCTTCCCGAAAGGTTAGTCTATGAAACGATGGAATTTATGGATGATGATGCCATCCTTGTTATTGATGGAGGCGATATTGCATGTTACACTGTAGAGCAAATAAACTTTCATAAACCTCGCCCTCCTCTCTCCACACTAACCTCTATCGGCATGGGACATTTAGGAACTTCCGTTCCTTATGCTATTGGAGCGAAACTCGCGAAACCGGAAAAACAAGTCATCGCTATTGTCGGAGATGGAAGCTTTCTATTTAATGTCCAGGATTTGGAAACTGCTGTGCGTTTAGGATTAAAAAATTTAATATATGTAATTGCCAACAATAGCTCTTGGGGTATGATCAAATCTTGTCAAAATAAATACAAGAAAAAACATTTTATTGATGTTGATCTTCCTGATTTTGATTTTGCAAAGTGTGCTGAAGGATTTGGATGTTACGGAGAGGTAATTACGGATCCAAATCAACTTAAAGCAGCATTAGAACGAGCAAAATCCTCAAATAAACCAGCAGTACTTGATGTGAAGAGTGCCCAAACCATGAGCGATGGCACAAAATTAATGGCATCCATGGGAATCCTTTAATTTCATTTTTAATTTTTTTTAAAAAATTATCAAAACAAATAAAACTAGGAGTTAAAATTATGAGAGGAATATTTTTTGAAAGACTCATGCAGATTTATTTAAGAGATGACCTTCCAAAACCCGTGATTAATAGTGACGAAGTACTTATTAAAGTAAAAAACTGCGGAATTTGTGGTTCTGATATTAGTTCGTTTAAAAGTGGTGGTATGTCTTCACAGGAAATGATTTTAGGGCATGAATTTAGTGGTGAAATCATTGAGATGGGACTCAATGTAAACTCTTTTAAAATTGGAGATAGAGTTGTGGCAAATCCAAATGAACCGTGTTTAGAATGTAACTATTGTAAGTCTGGGAACGAAACATCATGTATCCATCATACTATAGGTGTTACTCATGATGGTGCACTCGCCGAATATATCAAAGTTCGAGCGGATCGGGTTCATAAATTGCCTGATAGTCTGTCATTTGAAGAAGGAGCCATGGTTGAGCCCTTAACAATAGCTGTTCATGCAGTTAAGTTGTCAGGATTCAAAATCGGCAATAATGCAGCAGTTTTTGGGGCAGGTACAATTGGATTAATGATTATTCAAGTTTTAAAAGCAGCAGGAGCTTCAAATATTTTTGTTATTGAACCAATAGAGTATAAACAAAAACTAGCATTAGAATTAGGTGCAGATTTTGTTTTTGATACGAAAAAGTGGAATAGAATTTTAAAGCATACTGATAAGATAGGTCCCGATTTTATTTTTGATTGCGTTGGAATCCCTGATACAATAATGAATTCATTGATGCTAATTAAAAGAGGCGGGTTTATAATGCTGATTGGGATGTATTCTGCCCCTTTCGAAGTGAAGGGTTGGTTTCAAATTATCTCAAAGAATATAACTTTTAAAGGAATGTACCTTGTTGATCAAGATGCATTCAAGACAGCAATTAGACTTATTGAGCAGAAAAAAGTTAATGTAACGCCATTAATAACCAGAAGAGTTAATCTTGAAGAAGTAACAGAATCATTTAAACGATTATCAGACGCGCTTCATGAGGATATCAAGGTCATGGTTAATATCGGCTAAATAGTCAAAAAACTTCCTTTATTTTATTTTTAAACTTATTATTAAAATCATAAATAATTTTATGGTTTGGAAGAAGAATTTACTCAAAAATGAAGAAACTTTTATAAATTTCCAAAATAATAATAAAGATATTTACAAATTTCATAAATTTTAATTAATTAATAAATAGGTGTTATGCGATTTCATCGAATAAGTCGCCTTATGATGAGAAAATATGGATTAAATCATATGATTCCCATGTGAAACCAAATTTAGAGTATCCAAAGGAATCTCTTGGCAAATTATTTGACAATGCAATGAATAAATTTCCTGAGAGAATTGCCTGCTATTTTATGAAAAGAGATATGAAATTTAAAGAACTCCGAGATAAAATCCATCGATTTGCAACCTTTTTACAGGAAAATGGATTAAAGAAAGGCGATCGTGTAGCAATTAGTTTACCTAATTGTCCACAATATCTGATCGCCCATTTCGGAACCTTATTAGCAGGCGGAGTTGCTTCTGGGTCTTCGCCTCTATTAAGTCCTACAGAAGTAGCTTATCAGATTAACGACAGTGAATCTAAATTTTTTGTGACTTTAGATGCGATATATGCTAAGGTCTTAATTAAGATATTAGATAAAGTGCCAAATCTAAAATGCATAATAACTACAAATGTATCTGATTATATGGGGCTCTCGAAGGTATTAGTTGTCTTAGGTAAATTACTCGGTAAAATTCCAAAAGGGAAAGTCCAACCATATAAGGACAAATATGTATTGGACTTTAAAGAAGTGATGAAAACAGAAATCAATTTAAAAGATGTTGATATCAATGTTGAGAATGATCTTGCCTTGCTTCAGTATACTGGTGGAACTACAGGGTTACCTAAAGGAACCGAACTCACCCATAAGAATATTATTTCGAATATAGTTCAAATAATAACTTGGATTGATACATATGAAGCAAAGGAAGGAGAAGTGAACCTATCTGCCTTTCCACTATTCCATTTAGCTGGGCTTGCGATGAGTATGGTCACGCTATATGTTTCTGCCGGGCAGATCTTAATTGCCAATCCAAGAGATTCTGATCATATTATTATGGAAATGCAAGAAAAAAACC
This sequence comes from uncultured archaeon, assembly GCA_964447495.1. Taxonomy (GTDB): domain Archaea; phylum Asgardarchaeota; class Lokiarchaeia; order Sigyniarchaeales; family SOKP01; genus SOKP01. The sequence goes on along the minus strand of CAYUTF010000021.1, from coordinate 2,360 downwards.
CTCGTATCATGGTGAATGTTCCGACATTATATCTTAATATTAAAAACAATCCTAAAGCAACAGAAATTCCTAATTCCACTTTAGAAGCAATAGAAATATATATCTCTGGTGCGGCACCTTTTCCTGCCGAGGCAATAAATGATTTTGAAGCCTCTTTAAATGCAAAAAGTAAAGTATTAGAAGTGTATGGCATGACTGAAACATCTCCTATTCTAACAATGAATCCATACAAAGGAACAAAAAAGATCGGTACTGTTGGCTTACCTATACCTGATACAGATATACGTCTTGTTGATGTCGATACTGGAGAACAAGTGCCTTTAGGGAAACCTGGAGAAGTCATTTGTAGAGGACCACAGGTGACTAGAGGCTATTATAATAAACCAGACGCTAATGAAAAGACGATAATGAATGGATGGTTTCATACTGGTGATGTTGCTATTATGGATGAGGATGGATATATTACTATTGTCGATAGAACGAAAGATATGTTGATAGTGAGCGGATATAAGGTTTATAGCGTACATGTCGAAGATATATTAACAAAGCATCCTGATATAGAATTAGTTGCTATTATTGGATTACCTGATGTCGATCGGCCTGGAAGTGAAATAGTAAAAGCAGTAGTCCAATTAAAAGAGGGAATTGAACCAAGTGATATCATTAAAGAGAATTTAAAAAAATATGCATCCGACCATCTTTCCAAATATGAGAATCCTAGAATATGGGAATTTCGAGAAGCGATGCCTCTTACTGCTGTGGGAAAAGTATTGAAGAGATCCCTTCGAGATGAAGCCAAAAAATCTAATTAATTTTTTTTACTCTTATTTTTTTTGTTTCCTAATTTTTAAACTATTTTAAATTCTCACGTTAAATACTTATTAATAAAAATTAAAATCACTTTAAAAGGAAAGAATATGCAAAATCAAAAAGGAAAAGTACAATGTATTAATGATGACATTTTAAAAAAATTAGCTTTAAAAAATCGATATAAATTTCTGAATTATTGTTTGATGAGTTATTTAAAGCCAGAATACTTGAAATTCTTACAAGAGACTCAGAAGTTTTATGTGAAATTCGAAAGAGAACATAATATTACCCATAACGAAGATTTTTATGATTGGATACCTGAAATAGGCGAGCAAGGGCTTATCACTCGTGTAAATAACTTTAAGGAAGTCGGCTTTGATTTTGAACCATATGGCATGACTGCAGAATTTATGCGAATTTTAGCCACTGATTTTTTTGATCCTCAATTAGCTATGGGGATGGGAGCTACAGTCCTTGTTGTAAACCCAATAATGCTCCATCACGAAAATGTGGATGTTCGATTGAATGCTTTGAAAGACTTAATCACTGGAAAAAAGATTGGGGCTATCTGTATAACTGAACCTGAGCGTGGTTCTGATGCTGTTCACATGCAAACTACTTGTGATAAGCAGCCTGATGGAAGTTACTTATTAAATGGAGTGAAAATATATCAAACGAATGGTCCTAAAGCTGATTGGGTTGTTTTATATGCGGTTTCGGAAAAAGATAATGGAAATACTATGGGACAATTTTTAATTGATACCTCTTGGGAGGGTTGGAAAGCAGAACGCGTAAATATTCCTTGGACTCCCCGATTACAAATTGGTAAAGAGATTTTAACGAATTTGAGAGTTCCTGCAGAATACGTATTGGGAGAACCAGGGCAGGGTAGGTCCCACCTATTTGAAGGCTTAAATTTGGAACGCTTCGGAATCGTTATTCTTAATGCGGCCGAGGCTTGGAATGCCCTTTCGCATGCATTCATCTATGTAAACATGAGAAAGCAATTTGATCAAGAAATTTTAAAGTATCAAGGTGTGGGCTTTCCACTTTCAGATTATTGGGCAGAAACAATGAATCTAACACTATCAGCATTACATGTCTGCCAACTAATCGATGCTAAAATGAAGGAACATGGGACTCTTCCAAAAGAATTCAATTTAGCATTAGGAGTAACTGCTTCACAATTAAAATCGGTTAGCGCTAAATTAAGTGAACGAGTAGCTTATGAGTGTGCAAATATAATGGGGGGTGCAGGAGTTTGTGATAATACACTAATGCATGATTTGCTTGGGATTACTCGAATCCAAGAAATTGGTGGAGGAACTCGGCAAATACAGCAATATATTATGAGTTACGCACTCAGACAACTATTTAAAGCTATATAGATTTTTTTTCTTTTTTCTTTTTTTTTAAAAAATGTGCACTTAATTCTTTTAATTAATGGGTTAACCTAGAATAAGGTAATTTTTATCAAAATAATTATAAGTAGTCTATATTACCTATATTTATCTTTCATAAATTTCGTAAAAACTAATAATAATGAGCTA
>CAYUTF010000020.1:17006-42530 GCA_964447495.1 uncultured archaeon | reverse complement strand
TTTTAGATTCCAAATCACTTATAATTTTTCTTGTTAATTCTTTTCCTATCTTAAGATTTTGAATTGCTAATTCAATATTTTCAAGCGCCGCATAACAAATTCCAATTTTGATATAAGTCTGGTAGATAAACCAATCATTGGAATCAATTTCTATCGCTTTTTCGAACTCCTTTATGGCTTTTTCATACTCTTTAAAAGTCATTAGGATTTCTCCGTATGTATCATGGTAAATTCCTTTATTTGGTTCATTTTTTGTTAGTCTGCGGAGAATTTTCAATGCCTCTTCTTTTTTGCCTAAATAAGATAACCAATATGCTTTATAATTATAAAGAGAATCATCTTCAGGATATTTTTTAATTAAATCCTCAATAATCTTTAGTCCTTCCTCCAACTTTTTATCTCTTCTAAGGGTATATGCCTTTTTTATCATAATATCGATTTCATTTTCAGGAAACAATTCCTTCATTTTCTTTAATACCATTAAAACTTCGTCGTATTGGTTAAAATAGAGAAGAATTCGTATTTTTGAATTATATAATTTATAATTTTTTAAGCTCAAATCGATTTCTTTATCAATATCTTTAATTAATTTATCAAACTGATATTCTAACATTTCAGAATTCTGGGATTGTATAATATCTACCATGTCCTGCCAAATTATACCTTCAAGCTTATCATATGGGCTTATTATTTCTTTTTTAACCTCAATTTTATATGCTAGGTGTTTTATATATCTTGGTAAAAATTCTCTCAATGATTCCTTAAAATGTTTGTTGAATATAGTATTACAGAGTTCTTCAAGAATATCCTCTATAGTAGAATTTAAGCTCCCTAAACTCCCAAATTTTTCTAAATATTTATTCGTTGCAATATGATCTTCAGTAATTGCTCGAAGAACCTTCTCTATTTTTTCATCCAAATGAAAATAGTAAAATTGATTAGAAGAGGGTTCTAATTTAAAAAATTTTAAATCATACAAGTCGCTATCTACAATTTCCTTTACCCAGAAATCTAAAATTCTCTTCTTTATATCGTAAAATTGTGAAAAATCCTCAATAGAAAAGTAATCAGGACAGAAGTCTGGATGATTTATTGATATGAAGAGTAAAATCTTATAGAAATTCTCTTCAACTTTTAAGATGGTTTCAACTTTTGAATAATCTAAGTTTAACAGGTTATTGAGAAATCTATATTTAACACGCTCATCAGTTATATTAAATTTTTCAAAAAATTGTTTTGTTTTTGAGGTAATATCATCAATCCGCTTTCTCTCCTCCTCTAAAATTGTTTGTCTGTCTAAATCATAGTGCTGCAAAATCCTCGCATATTCTGATTTACCCGCTTTAGTTATAATGTAGCGTTTATTTTCTTTTATTATAGAACCTTTTTGAACTAATGCACTAATACTTCTTGATAGTGAGGATTGATTTATAGAGAAAGATTCCTTAAGAAAGTCAGTTCTTTTGCAATATCCATTATTATAGATCATCCACAAAATCCAATGAGAATAGTTCCTACCTCTTTTTAAGATTATATCAGGTGGATAATTTAACTTTCGTGTCTTTTTTGTTTCACTTGAGAGTTCGAGAAATCTTTTTTTTCCCTTTAAGGTTATCTTATAATTTCCTCTCGAAAATTTTTCTATAAACCCTTTAAGAATTAATGTCGTTAAATGACGCGATAATGTGGAAATTGGAATTTCAATTGGCTTTTGTTCAAAATTAGACCATTCACAACTTTCATTATTTGCTAGCATCCAAAGAATTATTTGGTTATAATTTCTTCTTTGCAGTTCCGAAGGATTAAGAATCTCTTTAGGCGGATAATTTAGTTTTCCCATTATCTGTTATAATAAAATAATTCATTCAATAGGTATAAAGTGGGAAGACATCTATTTATATCTATTTTTCGAGACTTCCACAATATTTCGTAATTTTCGTGGAATTATCGGAAGTGGAACTATAAATGGATATATATCTATACTTTTCATTAATCATCATTTTGATGATGAAATTAGAACTAAAATAAAATGAAGATGAAAATGATAGTGAAAAAGAATTCAAAACTGACCAAAACATTGATCACGGCATCTTTTTTAATAGGTATCATAGCAATTATTACACCGGTGATGGCTGCTGGTTCTAATCGCGTCTTATTCATGGCAATAGGAGATGATCTAGATATTAATGCTACTAATCTTATCGTAGGGACGATTAAATTCGGTAAAGATGATGAGATCACATCGATGAAGGTAGTTTTCCATCAAAGAATCTATGATGAATCAGGGAAAAAAGTGTATACGATGATTGGGATGCTCAAAGATGGATTCCTTGAAACGAAACATTACTATTTCTTTTGTCCAGTCTTTCAGGTCTGGTTTATTAACGTTTGGTTGGTCATGGGTGAGGGAGTGTTTAAGACTACTGATACCAATTACCCTATAACATATCGAAATTGGTTTCCAATTACCATGCCAAATACTGAAGGAAAATTCGTACCAGCACCGATGTTAATGCTTCTAAGCCCTACAGCTGAATATTGTATATATGATCCCGAAGAAGACCTCCCAGGATCCGATACAAATCCAGTTGAAACTTTGCCAGGAGGAGCATGGGTCCTTACTGCGGTATTATGCGGTATTATAGTTCAAACGCCGGATGGTCCAACGCAATTACCGATTGGTCCGATATCCTATTTGACAAAATCCTGGGAAATATAGATACTAACACACATCGTCAATCATATCAGATAAAAAATATATTATATCATCTTTTTTTTTTAATTTTTCGTCAATTTGATGATAAAAATACAATAAAAGATAAATTGAGTTGATAAAAAAATGACCGAAATTAAAAAATTAACAAAAATTGTACTTATAGTGGATACTATTCTCTGGTTCATGTTTGGGACATTCCTTACATTTCTATTTGATATAACCATGAATCCTGAGGGTTGGACAAATCCCTATCTCCCAAGATTGTATGGGGGAGTTATTTACATATCTGCAATTTTCGCAATATTAATGCTTCGCAAAAAGGAATGGGAAGAAATTAAATTTCTATTTGAGTATATGTTAGCATTAATTATATCGTCATTAATCCTTGAAGTTACTGTATTTGCTATATTAAGCCCCACTTCTCAAGCTGTGACGATGGTACATCTCTTTAATATAACTGTAGAGGCTTTACTTTCAGCGCTTGGAATTATCTCTTACATCAAACAGAGAAGCTAAACGCCATAAATTAAAAAAATTTTCTTTTCTTTTTATTTTTTATGTAAGTATATAGAAACTATTAGTCTAGTTTTAGAGTCCTTCTTGTATTGATTCTGCCTAAACACATATTAAATTAATAGCAACTTTTTTTACATTATATTTAAAATAATGATTAACTTAGTAATTTCATAAGGTTTAATCTATATCAGTCAATATTATGTCTTATTCGAAGCTAAATCAGCTAAAGCTGGCTGAAGAACTTTTTGATACTGGCAAGCTTCATGAAGCTTTTGATATACTAAGTGATGAAAGCCATTTTGAGGGACTTAACCTTCAGCAAAAAACTCATTTTCAATTTCTTAAGGGTCTAATTCTCTTTTATCTTAATAGAGGGGAAGATCTCACTAATTTAGGTGAGATAATTTATAAAGAAGGTCAAAAATGTAATGATAATATCCAATCTTTTGATGGATTATATTTTATTATTATTGGATTGGTTATAACTGGTAAATTTGAGGAGGCGTTCAAACTTCTTGAAAAAGCTAAGTCAGTAATGAGGTCTATTTCAAATGTGTCTAAAGGAATTATAACGCAAAGAAAACTTCGTCTAAGTGTAGTAAACGCCTATGTTGGATTGTTTGGTGGTAGAGTAGATTTGGTTGAGAAGTCTTTAGAGTGGATCTTAGAATCAGAAGAAAAATTCAATAAATCATACGAAATTGTCTGGGCTAATCTTCTAATGGGAAGTTATTTAGTGCGAGTAAAAAGCAATTTTGTTCTTAGTAGGAAGCACTTCAAAAAAGCATTATCTCTAGCGAAGGAAATTAAATTTAATCACTTCTGGATTGCTCTGTGTCAAATCTTTTTAGGAGCATATTATTCTTCTATTGGCGAAATGGATAAAAGCGTGAAATATAACATGAAGAGTCTAGAATTATTCAAAAAGATGAAGAATAATGCTCATATTGCATTTCTATTAAATAATATAGGGATTTTATATGGTGAAATGGGTGAATATGAACTTGCATTAGAACATCTAGAGGAGAGTTTAAATCTTTACGCGCAGAATCCTCATAGTTTGTTTGATATAGAAACACCTATTGAAAGTTTAATAACCTTAGCTATTGGAAATGGAGATGCCGAACATGCTCAAAAATATTTTCATCACATGGAAGAAATTCATAACCAAAAAAGAGATGATAGAATTGAATTTCTTTATAAATTTAATAAAGCCCTAATTTTAAAAACAAGTCCTCGAATTCGAGATAAAGCAAAAGCAGAGGAATTATTCAAGGAACTTATAGATACTGATACTATATACTTTGATCTTATTATAAAAGCTCATATCCATCTTTGTGATATACTTCTCACGGAATATCGTATAGAGAATAATGATGAGGTACTTAATGAACTTAATTATTCTATTTCCAGGCTATTGGATATTGCTGAAAGCCAACATTCATTTCTAGTTTTTTGTGAAGCGTTTATATTACGTGCTAAACTAGCCTTATTAGAAAATGATTCGAAATCAGCTCGTCGATTTTTAACTCAAGCTCAAAATATAGCAGAATCATATGGTATGAAACGATTAGCAATGAAAATTTCATACGAGCATGATAAACTACTCAAACAAACTAAAATGTGGGATAGTTTGAATATTTCAGAAGTATCTCTGTCTGAACGTTTGGAGCTTACTGGTTTGAATGAGCAAATGGAAAATATGGTAAAAAAACGAATGATTGAAGTTCCAGAGGTATCAAAAGAAGATCCTGTTATATTATTAATCTTAACGGATGGGGGGAATCTTTTATTCTCTAAAAAATTTGTAGAAGATTTTTCTTTCGAGGATGATATCTTAGGAGGCTTTCTTACTTCAATAAATTATTTTATTACTGAGGTATTTTCTGAAGGTCTTGATCGTGCTATTTTTGGGCAATACTCGCTTCTTATGATGCCCCTTAAACCATTTTTAGTGTGTTATATCTTTAAAGGGCACTCTTATTTTGCCTATAATAAAATTAAAAATTTCCTTGAATCTTTACGAAGTGATAAGCATATTTGGCGAACTTTAGATAAATATCTCCAAAAGAATAAAACCGTTCAAATAAATAGTATTCCATCACTTGAATCGTTGATAAGAGAGATCTTTATTGAGAGGAAAAATAAGTAATACTACATATTTTAATCACTACTGCTTACAAAAATTTTATATTAAACTAATCCTAATCTTCCCTAGAAATAAATCAAAATTTTATTAAGACTTGGAAATCTAATGAATACTTCTGAAATATATCGATTTAAGATAGTTCTCGTTGGAGATGGAGCAGTAGGTAAAACTTCCTTAATTAAAAAATTCACGAAAGGAACATTTGAAAAGGATTATGTGAAAACTATTGGTGCTCAATTTTCAAGATATAATAAGAAATTTGATGGAAATATAATTAGATTAGTATTTTGGGATATTGCTGGTCAAGATGATTTTAATTTTCTAAAGCACTTGTTTTATAAAGAGGTTAAAGCAGCAATTATTGTATATAGCCTTGAAACAAATGAATTAGGTAAAAAAAGCTTTGCACATTTAATTGATTGGTATGAGGAGTTAAAAAATTATTGTGGTACTATTCCTGTAGTCATATTTGCCAATAAGGTAGATCTGATTAATTTATCTAACTATAATAGCTCAGATGTTAAAAACTTGGTAAAACAAAATAAATTTCTTAATTTCTTTTTAACTTCTGCTAAGACTGGTAAGGGAGTGGTAGACGCATTTAATGAAATTATAAATACATTATATAAGAAGTATTGTTTAGAACTTAAGTAATTGAATTATTTAAATTATTGATATCTCTTAGGTTTAGACTTATTCCTCATGGGATAATCTAAAAAAGATTAGTTTATTTTAAGACAGAATACCTATTAATCCTTCAGGAGGTTTAAAAGCACGCGGTCATCCCTTAGATGCTACAGGTGTTGCTCAAGTTGTCGAATTGGTTTGGCAACTAAGAGGAGATGCAGGTAAAAGGCAAGCTGATAATGCCAAAACAGGAATTGCTTGCAATTTTTGAGGATTTGGGAATAATATTATTTCAGTAATAGTAGAACGAATGTAAATCATTTTTAATTTTTTTTTTAATATCTCTTTAAATCCATAAGATGGATTTGAAAAAGTAATTATTTGTTAATTAATCACCTTAAATTGAAGCTGTGAGCCATTTTTGTCATAACATTTAATTTGCTTCAAGGTATACGGAAATCCTACGATAAAATTATAGGTATTTCCTTTAAATGCACCATTCAAATCTTGTAGAGATGGATTCAAATTTCCGGATGGATGTGAATGAATTGTTCCTTGATAATATCGATTTATTGGGAGTCTGCTTGGAAAAAATACACTTGAACTTCTTGAAGTGATTGCACCTGGTGGCAATATAAATTCTGTAAAGATATGTTGTTCCATTTTAAGAATTCCTAAAAATTCTTTTGGATGATGCACTCGACATAGCTCTAAAAATCCATCTAATAGTTCTCTTTTTATATAGGCTACATTTGATTGGAGTCTCTCAATAGTAAGAATAATTTCATTAATAACTTTTAAAACAGATTTTGTATTGTTTTTATTCCAATTTTTTAAAGATATGATTTCATTATTTATATTTTTATACACTTTCCCAGATTGGTTAATCAAGGTAACTTTTGGCCTTTTAGGATATTTAGAATAGTCTATTTCCAAAACTAGTCCTCTATTTAATTTTATTTCAATATGAGAAATGCTATTCTCAATAGTTACGGTGTTAGGAATATATTCCAGTATCTTTTGATATTGGAGCTCTATTTCTTTAATCATTATCAAAGTAAAGTTTTTCTATTTTAGAAAGAATATAATTCAATTTTAATTGATATAATGCAACCTATTTTGACAATTAATAGAAGATAAAGAATGAAATTATTTCAATCCTCTTAAATGATATCAGTTGACTATTTTTTTAATTGGTAAACTTCTTTCTTTTATAAGAGGAAAAACATTTGCAAAAAAATTTTATTATATTCTAAGGATTAGATATAATCTAAATAGTGAAAAATTATTTTTCGTTTTATTGAGAAAAAAAGTGGTTTAATAAATAAGTGGCTCATTAAAAATATTGTAGAATAGATGTAATAAAATGAAGACCGAAAATGGATTTATATGGAAAAAATGTAAACGATGTGGCTTTCTTCAACATGAGACGCACTTAAGATGTTTGCATTGCAAATTTAATCAATTTGAGAAAATAGAAGCATCGGGAGATGGTCGATTAATTTCATATACTATATTAACAGCACCTCCAGCAGAATATCGAAATAAATTTTCTTATGCACTTGGAGTTGTGGAATTTAAGAATGGTATAAAAGCATTAGGGCAAATTACAACTTCAGAAAATCTAAATCTGGGAATGAAATTACGTCCAATTTATAAGAAAGTATGTGAAAATTTAGATAATAAGGAAGTATATTCATATGTTTTTGAACCTATTTAATATAAAAGAAGGAGAATGATAAAATTTGATTTCAAAAGAAGATTGGGAAAAAATTTTAATTGAACGTAAAAAATGGGAAGAAGATGTATTAAGCAAGTATATTCAGAAAGGAGAGCGCAAGGATTCCTTTGAAACGCCCTCAGGTATTCCTTTAAAACATGTCTTTGGCCCGGAAGATATTGAAGCTTTCAATTATTTAACTGATCTTGGATATCCAGGTAAACCACCTTTTACTCGTGGAGTTTATCCCAATATGTACCGAGGAAGAATATGGACTATGAGACAATATGCTGGATTTGCGGATGCAAAAAAAACAAATGAACGATTCAAATATTTAATATCACAAGGACAAAAGGGGCTCTCAATAGCTTTCGATCTACCTACTCAAATGGGTTTTAATTCAGATAATCAGATTTGTTTGGGAGAAGTTGGAAGAGTAGGTGTTACAGTAAATTCATTAGAAGACTTTGAAAAAGTGTTTGAAGGTATACCCTTAGATAAAGTTTCTACTAGTATGACTATCAATGCTCCAGCTTCGATTCTTTTAGCTATGTATATTGCAGTTGGAGAACAACAAGGGGTAAAACCTGAGCAACTCACAGGAACTGTTCAAAACGATATATTGAAGGAATATGTCGCAAGAGGGACATATATCTTTCCTCCAAATCCTTCCTTAAGATTGGTTGCAGATGTAATAGAATATTGTTCACAGCATCTTCCGAAATTTAATACTATTTCAATCAGTGGCTATCATATGCGAGAAGCAGGTTGTAATGCTATTCAAGAAATTGCATTTACTTTAGCTGACGGTATTTCATACGTAGAAGAAGTTATTAAACGAGGGATTGATATTGATGACTTTGCTTCAAGATTATCATTTTTCTTTACGACTCATAATTACTTTTTTGAAGAGATTGCTAAATTAAGGGCAGCCCGAAAATTATGGGCGTCAATTATGAAAGATCGCTTTCATGCAAAAAAGGAAGATTCTCTAAAACTAAGATTCCATACGCAAACAGCAGGTGTGAGCTTAACCGCACAACAACCTAATGTTAATATTATACGAGTCACACTTCAAGCATTAGCAGCGATCCTAGGGGGGACACAGTCTCTTCATACTTGTGGAGCTGACGAGGCTTTAGCAATACCCACAGAAGATTCAGTACGATTGTCTTTAAGGACTCAACAAGTTATAGCATATGAGAGTGGAGTCACTGATGTTGTTGATCCTTTAGGGGGTTCGTACTATATTGAATCTCTTACTTCCCAATTAGTCGAAAAAATAATAGATTATATTGAGAAAATTGATAAAATGGGAGGTATGCCAAAAGCAATAGAACAAGCTTTTATTCAACGCGAGATCTTGAATAATGCATATCGTGATCAAAAGGAAATCGATGAAGGAAAAAGTAATGTCGTAGGAATCAATTTATTTTGTACTGAAGAAGAATATAAAATTAATACTTTTAAACATGATAAAGATGAGGAGTCAAGAATAATTCACTCATTAGATGTATTAAAGAAAAAGAGAAATGAAACAGTAGTAAAAAAGAAATTAGAAAAGTTAAGAGAAATTGCTCGCTCTTCAGAGAATATCATGCCTGTGATGATTGAAACTGTAAAGTCTTATGCTACTATTGAGGAAATTTGTAACATTCTTAGAGAAGAATTTGGGGAATATAAAGCCCCAGAAATACTTTAAAATCAGAAGAAGAGAAGATTCTTAATCATCCTTACCCTTTTATATAATTTGATTAATTATATCATTATATTTATTTGTAACAAAAATGATGTTTAAAGATCAAGATGTCTAATGCCGAAATATCATATGCAGAAAAATGAAAGGCAAATTAAAGAAAAGAATAAAATTGATGAAATTATAAAAAAGGGTAAATTTGCAAGTATCTCAATGTGCAGAGAGAATGAACCATATATCGTCACTCTAAGCTATGGGTATGATGCCATGAAAAATTCCCTTTATTTTCATAGCGCTAAAGAAGGATTAAAGTATGATTTTATCAAGAGAAATTCGCTTGTATGTGGCACTATAATAGAGGATAAAGGTTATAAAACTAATGAATGCTCTCATGCCTATAGATCTGTGGTTTTTTGGGGTGAAATGATTATAATTGAAGATTTAGAAGAAAAAAAACATGGATTTGAGATAATGATGAATCACTTGGAAGAAAACCCGATTAAGATAAAGAAACGATTCTTAGATAAAGAAGAGACCTATCAAAACACATCAATAATCCGTCTTGATATAAAGGAAATTACCGGTAAAGCGAGTGAATAACTCATTTACCTTTTGATAATTTAATTAAAAAAAAAGAAATCACAAAATTTTTTTTGTAGAATGAATTTTTGATAATCATGGATGCTGTTGAAGAGAAAAAAATAGTTGATGAAATATTAAAAAATAGACGATTACCCTATTCTATTGAGATTTTAGAAGTAGATGGAGATAAATACACTGTAAGAAATAATTTTGGATCTACTACTGTATACTATAAAAAAAAAGGAAATTTTTACTTGGAAGACGAATTAGATTAATTTTGGATCTGACTTTACTTATTTTGAAGCTTTTTCTATTTATTTCTAGATTAACTATTTACTTTTTATATATAGAATATAAATATTCATTAGGATAATTTGAAGGATTAAACACTAATAAATTAATAACGATAAAATTATAAGATTACAATTTTATTAAATGATCATAAGATCTTAGTATTTTTAACTTTTTAAGGCACATTTTATGAGAAAGAGAAGATTATCGTCAGCAGTATCCGAAAATGCCCAAAAGGAGAAATTTAGAGCGATTATTGATAACGTTACTTCACTTACTATGTACAACGAGAATAAAAGAGCGATATGCATAATACGAAAGGATTTAGCGAAAGATTATGAAATAGAAGTTGATGCTTCTGAAGCTCCTGTTCTTAATAAATTAATGAGTGAACCTGAACCTTATGAAACCTCAATGGCAGAGATTAAAATCCTTCAACAAGAAATTTTTCCACTTATAGATTCATTTAAAGCGGTATTCGGAGAAGAAAAGGAATTAAAACTGCATGCCATAAAGTTGGCTATTGGTGGAAGTATCAATGATTATGTTACTATTCAAGAGAGGGACTTAGAAAAATTTGATGTTAATCCCACTTTAACTGGGCTAAGAGATTTTGTGAAAGAAAATAATGATAGCATCCTTGGATTTCTGGATAGTGAATATGTAAGTGAAGAGGGAAATGTTATATATCTCAGTTGTGGGAAGAAAAATGTAACAGATAATATTTATTCCTTTAAAATAAAGATTCTTGCTTCCATGCAACAACGTTCGTATTTTTTACAACAAGAACACAAATATTATGGCCTTCAATTGTTCATAATGATTGAATCAAAAAAACCTAATGACGATAAGTTACTTGATTTTTTAAAAGAGTTAGGTATTGATTGGGAACTCATATTTTTTAGAAGACGCTTAGCGATTCATGATTGGACCGAAATAGAATGTGAAAGAAATTCTGACTCTCTTAAGAATTTTATTCGGGCAAAATATAATAATTTAAACTATTTTGATATCAATAATATTATTCGATTAATCTCAAAAAACGAATTGCCATTTAAAGTAGTGGACAAAATGGGCTCTTTATTATATAAGATGAAGTCTGAGAGAGCCCTACAAATCCAAGAAAAAAAATTCGATAAGTCGCGATATCAAGAAGGAATATATTTAAATAATTCAATTGAAAATCGTACTTATGAAAATAGAACTAATAACGATAATTCTCGTGTTATCGACGAATATTCTCTTACATTAAAGAAAGCAGAAATTGCTGCGGCTGCTAATATTGCTTGTGCATATTTAGGGATTCAAAAAGAAATTACCTTCGATAGAGATATTTCAATTGATGATATATTGAAATATCAAGAAGAATTAACTAATTTTTAAAAGAAAAAAAAGATGTGTATATCTTTTTTAATTTAGATTATAGGATAGTTTTAACAATTCGTGATTGATTTCTCCAACACTAAGAGATTTTCCAGTTTTAATATTTGTGACTGTATATTGAGCAGGGGCAAATAATCCTGGATCAATGGCATAGAAATCATAATTTGCTGCTTTAAAAGTTTCTAAAAAAGGTTTGCCATAACTTGAGGATGTATTTGCTGGTGCTTTTTTAAGAAGTTCAAATAATTCGCTTTCTCTCTCTTTTTCAACATCTATAGTATAGTAGGTCATTCCTGCAGCACTAATTGAATCATTTGTTCTACCCATAGCTCCCAAATCATCTTTTGCAATTGGAGCAATTGTTGTGGTACCGAATCCATCTTTCAAAATATCTAATGGAAAGTGTATTTCATGAAGTTTATGAATGCCTGTTTCGACAATTCTGGCTGCAACTTGAATAGATCCTGTAAGACAAGCAGTTGGAGCACACACAGCGTATGTATTTTTGGTATCTACACCACATTTATTAGCAACAATATCCATAACTTCCTCATTCGGCATTTTAGGTGTTTCAAAAACGATTATGGCACAATCAGAATCATCTGTATATTGGATTTCATCAAATAATTTTTCAGTTTTACTTTTAGCTCTTGCTGGACCAGAACCTAATGATTGGAAAATTACTTTTTTTTTTATTATTCCCTCTTTTTCGACTTCCTTCTTTAGTTTTACGCTCCAACCAGCTAATTGGGAAGCCATGCAAGCTATAATGGGTTCAGAAGTGTAAACATTAACACTTGGTATATAATGACCATCTAAATTATACCATGAAAAATTAAGAGTTCCAAGCCCTCCCATACATATTTCACCTACTAATTTACCTCCATTCCAAGAAGCATTAGTCATATCTAAAACAGTGGAACCATTACTTAAATTATGGATTTTTGCTTTATACAATTCCTTATTGCTTATAATGTCCTCAACTAATTTCAAGGTAAGATTATTAATTTTCACATGATGCATTTTGTTCACTCATTCTTAAAATTTAATTGGGTATTTATTTTTAAATTCTTATTTTAATATATTAAATTTAGTTTATATTAAAATTTTACAACAATGAATGAAATCACTGATAAAGCTGACCAAATGATTTCTGATTTGAAGAAAACAAAAGAATTTTTTCTTCAAAATTATAAGAAAACTAATTCACCTGTATCTATCTTTACACACTTAGATTCTGACGGTTTATCTTCTGGTGCAATTCTTGGAAAAGCATTATATAATGAAAATATTCCCTTTCAAATGACAATACTTAAACAGCTTGAAATAATTGAGATTAAGAAGATCGTAGAAAAAGTTGAGGAGTTCCATAATTTTCTTATTTTTTCTGATTTTGGAAGCGGGCAATATCTGGAATTATCAAAGAGTCTAAATAACAATGGTTCATCCACTCCATATATAATACTTGACCATCATCTTCCACAAGAAGTAACAGATAAAAATGATGAAAGATTAAAAGAGATTTATAAAGATACAGCACCATGGCATATCAACCCCTATTTTTATAATATTGATGGTAGTACCGAAGTTTCTGGAGCTGGCATTTGCTATTATTTTGCTCAAGTTTTAAATAAAGAAAATGAAAAACTAGCTCCCATAGCACTTATTGGAGCTATCGGAGATATTCAAAATAAAGGAGTTAATAATTCATTTATAGGTTTAAATTCCCTTATTTTAGAGAAGGCAAAAGATTTAGACTATATCGAAATTACAAATGATTTAAATTTTTCAGCAATAAAACCATTAAATGAAGCAATTGCTTACTCTTCTAATTTAAATTTACCTGGTTTATCTGGAAATCCAAATAAAGCTTTAAAATTTCTTCTAAAACTGGGTATAATTATGGAAAATTCTGATGGTAAGATTAAAACATTAAATGATCTATCTAAAGAGGAAAAGAAAAAATTAACTTCCGCAATTATAGAATACGCTACTCTTAAACTTGATATTGAACCAAGCGAAATTTATAAAAATTTAATCATTAATAGATATATTTTAAAAAATGAGATAGTGGGCTCTGAATTGCATGATTTGAGCGAATTTTCTAACTTGTTGAATTCTTGTGGGCGTACAAATAGTGGTTCACTAGGAGTTGCTATTGCTATGGGAGACAGACGGTTGGCTTATCAAAAAGCTAAAAATAATTTGATTGAATATAAGAAATCCATTATGAAATCTTTAAATTGGATTTTTGAAAATAATATTATTCAAGAAAAAGAGTATATCCAATACTTTTTCGGAGGAGATGTAATTCATGAAAATATTATTGGTACAATTACTTCTATGTTAGTATTCGATGAATCAGGCAAGATTAATAAAAAAAAACCATTATTTGGATATGCTAAACGTGAAGAAAAAAAAGTCTATAAAATTTCGGGAAGAGCACATGAGAGTATAGTGGATAAAGGGATTAATCTCTCTGAAGTTATAAGAGAAGCTTTAAAACTCTCAGATCTTGAAGCATTAGGAGGGGGTCATCCTCCCGCTGCGGGAACAAAAGTACCAATTGATAAACTAGAGAATTTTCTAGATAATTGCAATCTTGTCGTTAAAAAACAATTAGAAAGAAAGAAATGAGAATTATTACAGTTTATAAGTCTCTCCTGCTTCGGGAGCTACCGCGTTAAAATTACGTTGTGTTAATTTTTTAGCAAAAGTTGTAGTTGCTTTCTCATCTCCATGAATACAGAATATAGAATTATGATTTTTGCTAAATTTAAGATCTTCAACATATTCAAGAAGTTGTGAAGAATCCGCATGGCTTGAAAAATCAAAATAATCAATATCACATTTTGCCTTTATTTTAATATTCTGATTCGAATTTGTTAGTTTTCTTTCATCTTGATATTCAAACTCCCCTTTTTCTAAAAGAATATTACCAGGAGTGTCTTCCGCTTGATATCCTACCATATAAATAGCAGAATCAGGATCTTCTAATATGTTTCTAATATAATGAAGAGCAGCACCACCTTTAAGCATTCCTGAAGGAGCTATCATCACATATTTAGATAATTTCATTATTTTTTTTCTATTTTTAAAAGTAACAAACTGAGAATCACGAAATGCCTTTTTGTAAAAATTAAAATCCTTAAGCTTATTTGGATAATCAAAATAAACTGCTGACACCTTTTTTGTTAAGCCATCTAAGAATACATTTCCTCGAAAATTGTACTTTTTAAGTAATAATAAAATTTCTTGTGAACGTGCTACTCCAAATGCAGGTACGAGTACATTACCATCATTATCTGTTATGTTAATAACATTCTCAACAAACTTTTTTTCAAGTTCTTCTCTATTAGGATGATTTTTTAAGGCATATGTTGATTCAATGATTAAACTATCAATTTCTGGAATTTCTGTGACATCTGCAGGATCAATTAAATTTGTTTTTTGATTATTGATATCTCCGGTATAGAAAATTGTCTTATTATCAACTTCTATTAATATAGAAACACTTCCGGGTATATGCCCCGCATTAAAAAAAGTGATTGAGAAATCTTCATCAATTTTATGTTTTACATTATTATCCAGAAAAAGTGTATTCATCCTTAATTTATCAAGTTCCTTATATCCAAAAGGATAAGAATGCCTTGAAAGTTTAATTAAGTCTTTTATTAAGATTTCTGAAACTTGGTACGTAAGAGCATTAGTTATAAGTGGAACTTTATAATTTTTATATAAATATGGTAAAGCTCCAGAATGATCAATATGACAATGACTTAATGCAATAGCTTTAAGATCACCTAAATCTGTATCAATAGGTAATCGCTCTTCTTCCCTAAATCTTACTCCATAATCTAGAAGACAACTACTTCCACTTTCTGATTTGATTAGTATTGCAGAACGACCGACTTCCCTCGCTCCGCCTAAAAATTTAATAACTACCATTTATAATTACTGATTTTTGCTTTCCTTGTAAGTATTTTAATGAAGGAAAGAATAATAAATTTACCAAAAAGAGAAAAACTTATTACTATTAAGTCAATTGGAAAAAAAATAAGGATAATTTCTTTAAAAAAAGAGAGAATATTTTTAGTTTTTATTACCTCTTTAGTTTCTTAATTACATTTGTCAAGAGAGCTATCACGTTATTTATGTTTTTGCCAAATATTTCCAAAATTTCATCCCAAGTTACAGGTGCCTCATCATCTTTCCAACAATCATAATCAGTTGACATAGCTACAGCAGCATAAGGAATTCCCGCTTCATTTGCTAAAATCGCCTCAGGGGCAATACTCATATTTATCACATCTGCGCCCCATATTCTAAACATTTCAGATTCAGCTCTTGTTGAAAATCGTGGACCTTCTATGGTGACTACAGTCCCTCTTTCATGGAACTTAAGATTAAGCTCTTTTGCGGTCTCTATTAAGAGTATTCTTATATTTTCTGAAAAAGGGTAAGCCATGGCAGTATGTTTCGCTTCACCTGGGGGAAATTCCTCAAAGAAACTCACTTTTCTTAATCTTGTAAAATCAATAAATTGGTCAAGAATTACTAAATCTCCCCGTCCAATTTTTTCTCTAAGACTACCACAAGCTGTCGTTGCTAATATGTGAGTGCAGCCTTCATTTTTTAGTGCTTGTATGTTAGCTCTATAGTTAACTTGTGTGGGAGGTATTGTATGGTGTCTACCATGTCTAGCTATAAGAACAACGTCAATTTCATGAATTTTTCCTGATTTTAATGGAGAACTCGGTTTACCATATTTAGTACTAACCTCTTTATCACTTGCATTTTTTAAAATATCTGGATTATCTAATCCTGAACCGCCAATTATTCCAATTTTAACCATTTAAATCACTTTTTAAAATTATTGAAATCTTTATTTTATAATATTTAAAATTGCTCACGTTTTATTTTATTTTATTTTAAAGAAAATAAAAATAATGTGAAAAAGTTATGAAAAATAAAATTGAAATTGGAATTATTGGAGGGACGGGCTCAAAAATTGCACTTGATGATCCGAAAGAACTAAAAGTATATACTCCATATGGAAACACTTCAACAATGATAACTATTGGAAGTTTTGAGGGTAGGAATATAGCTTATATCTCTCGTCACGGTTTAGGCCATGTGATACCTCCTCATGAAATAAATTTTAGGGCGAATATATGGGCTCTCAAGGATTTAGGTGTAAGTTATATTATTTCAGCCTCAGCAGTAGGTTCCCTTAAGAAGGAACATCCCAAAAAGAAATTTATCATGGTTGATCAATATATCGATAGAACAAAAAAACGAATAGATACTTTCTATGAGGGAGGCCAACTGTGTCACATCGGCCAAGCTGATCCATATTGTAGTTATCTAAATGATTTATTTTTTAAAATTGGAAAAAATTTATCTGGTTTGAATATTCATAATGGAGGTACTTATGTCTGCATTGAGGGTCCTCGTTTTTCGACAAGATCAGAATCAAAAATATATCGCCAATGGGGTGGCGATGTAATTGGGATGACTACTTATCCCGAAGTGGTTTTAGCTGCAGAAAAGGAAATGTGTTACTGCTGCATTGCTATGGTGACAGATTTGGATGTTTGGGCAGGAAAGTGCCCAAATTGTGGCATTGTAGAAATTACAGAAAAATGTCCTAAGTGTAGTGCTAAAATAGAGAAGTTGCAAGTCAATGTTGACGAAGTGTTAGAAGCTCAGGAACAAAACATTTCAAATTTAAAAACACTCTTAGAAAGAACAATACCAATGATTGATATCGAAAGGGATTGCTCTTGTAGACATCGTTTAGAAGGATCTATTATTTAATAAGCATACGAAAAGTACAGATATTTCTTAGTGCTTTAATTTTCAATCATGCAGAATTGGATTTCTTGCGGCAGTGACTGCATCTAAACGCTTTACAGGTGTATTATGAGGAGCAAATTTTAATTTTTCAGGGTTTTCCATAGCTTCATTATATATATTTAATAATATCTCCGTAAAATTATCTAAAGATTGTTTCGATTCAGTTTCTGTTGGTTCAATCATTATAGCTCCGTTTACAATTAAGGGAAAATATATTGTAGGAGCATATATTCCGTAATCAAGAATTCTCTTAGCAACATCCTCGGTGGTGACTCCATTTGGAAGACCCTTGTCGGAGAGAACAAATTCATGCTGACATATTCGATTATAAGGAAGAAAATATTTCTCTTGCAATCGAACTCTTAAATAATTTGCATTTAACACGGCGATCTGTCCAACTCTTTTTAAACCTTCAGCCCCCAGCGACAGCATATAAGCATAAGCTTTTATTATTACACCAAAATTTCCCCAGAAAGCTTTCACTCTACCAATTGAGGCTTGAGAATTCTCACGACAAACTAATCCTTCATCTCTTGAAATTATACAAGGTTCTGGGAGATACGGTATTAATTTTTTAACTACTCCTACGGGTCCTGAACCAGGTCCACCGCCGCCATGTGGTGTTGAGAAGGTCTTATGTAAATTTAAGTGAACAATATCAAATCCCATATCTTTTGGTCTACTTATTCCAAGCATAGGATTTAAATTTGCTCCGTCATAATAGCATAATCCGCCATTATCGTGAACTATTCGCGTTATTTCTTTAATATTTCTATCAAATACACCTAAAGTATTTGGATTAGTGAGCATGATACCCGCAACTTGTTCCTCTTGCATGGCAAATTCCAGATGATCAAGAGGTACTTCGCCAAATTCATTTGAGTTCAGCTCAATAATAGAAAAACCTGCCATTTTAGCAGAAGCAGGGTTAGTACCATGCGCGGAATCTGGAACAATAATCTTTTTCTTTTCTATATTATTGTATTCAAAATACTTTTTCATAATTAACAAACCAGTTAACTCTCCATGGGCTCCCGCAGAGGGTTGTAGAGTAAAACCTTCCATACCAGTTATTTCTGATAAAAATTTTGAAACTTCTGAAATTAATTCAATAGCTCCTTGATTCTTTTCTTGTAAAGGATGAATTTGCGAAAAATTAGGCAATCGAGATATCACTTCATTAATTTTAGGGTTATATTTCATGGTACATGAGCCTAAGGGATAGATACCCGTGTCAACACCGTAATTAATGTTACTCAATCCAATATAATGTCGAACTATTTCTACTTCGGGGATATTTGGAAGATTTAAATCTTCTCTTTGATATTTTTTAGGTAAAATATCATCCAAATTTACCCCCTCAATGTCTAGTTTCGGAACATAATTATTTGACTTGATATTTTTGCTTTTTCCAAAGATTAATTTGGAGTTTGAAGTCATCTTTATTTTACCTCCATACTTATCTTAGATGCTGATTTTGCAGCTTGGATAAACTTATCTATAGATGTACGAGAATTCATCTCTGTTATGCATACTAACACAATATTTTTCATATGATTATAATACTTTGAAAGTCTCAAGGGAGGAAGAAGATCTAATTCATCACAATTTTTAATAAACAAGTCAATATTAGGACATTCTAAAAGAAATTCATTATATGTGGGTTTTGTATTTAATATTTTATAACCAGGAATTTTTGATAACTTTTCTTTAGCATAATTTGTTTTCTGGATGTTTTGAACAGCAAGCTCCTTTAATCCGTTTTTTCCCATACACAGTAAATATATTAAGGCAGCAAGCGAACATAAAGCTTGATTTGTGCATATATTTGAGCTAGCTTTTTCACGACGTATGTGCTGTTCTCTAGCCTGTAATGTGAGTATAAATCCTTCTCTTTCACCATTTATTTCTCTTGTTTTTCCTACCAGTCTTCCTGGAATTTTCCTCAAGAATTCTTTTTTTGTTGCAAAAATACCTAAACCTGGTCCACCAAAAGACGGGGATATTCCAAAAGATTGACCTTCAGCTACAAAAATATCTATACTTTGTTCTCCCGGTGAACGTAAAATACCTAAGCATGTAGGATCAGTCATAACGTGGACTATTAAACACTTAGGAAAGGTATTTTTCACAGTTTTAACAATATCTTCGACATTCTCAATTTCACCAAAAAAATTAGGACTCTGAATTAATACTGCGGCATATTCTTCATTTAATTCTTTTTCTAATAAAGATAAAGGTATTAGCTTATATTCAATTTCCTGACCCCAACAGTAAGTTTTAACTACCTCTATGTATTCTGGATGTATCCCCTCAACCAGTAATATCTTATTTTTCCTTGTTATAATTGTAGCCATAAGTGCTGCCTCAGCAAGGGCAGTAGATCCATCATACATACTTGCATTCGCAACATCCATAGCTGTTAACCGAGTTATAATGCTTTGATATTCATATATTGCTTGTAAGAAACCTTG
This sequence comes from uncultured archaeon, assembly GCA_964447495.1. Classification (GTDB taxonomy): domain Archaea; phylum Asgardarchaeota; class Lokiarchaeia; order Sigyniarchaeales; family SOKP01; genus SOKP01. The sequence goes on along the minus strand of CAYUTF010000020.1, from coordinate 22,517 downwards.
ACTTGCTTCAGCTTGGTAAGGTGTATAAGATGTATAAAATTCAGATCGACTAATAATGAAATCAACTATCGAGGGGATATAATGATAATAACAGCCCGCTCCCAAAAAAGAGCTAATATAGATCTTATTTTTTTTAGATAGCTTTTTCAATTCGTTTAGAAGATCTGATTCTGACAATCCAGATGGTAAATTAAGAGTTTTTAAGATTAAATCATTTGGTATATCTTGAAAAAGATCTTCAATGGACTTAAGTCCAATAACGTCTAACATATCACTAATAGTTTTATTATCATGCGGGATAAAATCCACTTTAAACACCATTAATAATTAAAAAACAAAAATTTAAAATCATTTTAATAAAAACTATGCTTCTTCGCTTTCTACTAATTTTATATATTCTTCTGTAGAAATAAGGTTATTTATCTCATTCTTATGTGAGATTTTAATTTTCATCAACCAACCTTCTCCAAATGGTGAGGAATTCACAAGCTCAGGATTTTCTGCAATTTTGGTATTTATCTCTATAATTTCTCCTGATATAGGCATTATAATTTCACCTACAGCTTTTACAGATTCAATTTCTCCAGCATTACTCTCCCTTTCAAACGCCATTCCAACATCGGGCAATTCAATATATACAATATCCCCCAGTTGGTGCTGGGCATAATCCGTAATTCCTACGATGGCAACATCTTCTTTTAATAAAACCCATTCATGAGTTTTAGTATATTTTACATCTTCTGGAAATTTATAATTCATGCTAAACCACTTTTAGTATAATTTTATTTTTTAAATTAGACATTTCTATAAAAAGGAATCTCCACGATTTTTCCTTTTACTAATTTGTTCCTTATTTCGACTTCGATTTCAGTGTTTATCTCACTATATTGCTTAGAAATCAATCCCAAACCGATAGTTTTCTTTAGGGTTGGAGAATAACCACCGGAAGTAACATATCCTATTTGATTCCCATTAATATGGATTTTACAATTATCTCTAATAATCCCTTTTTCTATTAAGTTTAGACCAACTAAAATTCTGTTTGTTCCTTTAGTTTTTTGTTCCAATAGTACTTTTTTACCTATATAATCTATACCTTGTTTTGGTTTTACTAACCAAAAGAGCCCTGCTTCAATAGGAGTAATTGAATCACTAATCTCATGCCCATAAAGAGAATAGCATGCTTCTAGCCTTAGAGAATCTCTTGCTCCTAAACCAGAAGGGCTAGCCCCAGTATCATAAAGATGAGTCCATACTTTTTCTGCATACTTATTTTCAAAAGAGATTTCAAATCCTCTTTCTCCGGTATATCCTGTTCTGGCTACGAATATTGGGATTCCTTTAAGAGAACAATGTGAAAAATAAAAGCGATTTATTTTAGATAAATCAACATTAACAAGTTTTTGAAGATGTTGATCGGAATTTGGACCTTGAAAAGCTAATCTACAGCGCTGAGCAGAAAGGTTTGTTATTTTAACATCAAATTTTCCAATATGCTCATTTAACCACTGAAAGTCTTTATCAACATTGCTAGCGTTTACAATCATTCTAAAACGTGTAGGAGATTCTTCATAGTAGACGAGATCGTCCACTACTGTGCCGTTATCATAACACATACAAGAATATTGCCCTTTATTTACTTCTAATAAGGAGAGATCATTTATCATAACATACTGAAGAAAATTAAAAATACCCTCTCCTTCCAATAAAAATTCTCCCATATGTGATATGTCAAAAATTCCTGCATTTGTACGAACGGCTTCATGTTCTTCAATTATACTTTTATATTGTACTGGCATATAAAAACCAGAAAAAGGGACCATTCTCGCACCCAATTTTACATGAATTTCGTAAAATGGAGTTTTTTTTAGCTCCATAGTCAGATACACTTAATTTGATATGTTTAATTTGATATTGTGAGTATAAAGTTCTCAGAATTATTTAAATTTTCAGACTGAAATTATTAAAAAAATAATGAGAAGGGAAAAATGAGGGATTTAACATAAAAAATAAAAAATTAGTAGTAACAATATTTCATTTATTCTTCTACAGGAATTTCAATTAAACTTATCACATCGTATCCTTGTAATTTATCTCTACCATGTAAACTACCAGTCAATTCAATAATAAAAGCAACACCTATAACATTCCCACCCACCTTTTTTACTAAATTACATGCTGCTTTTGCCGTACCACCCGTAGCCAATAAATCATCGAAAATCAAAACTTTATCCCCTTGCTCTATTGCATCCTTATGCATTTGGATTGTATCTGTTCCGTATTCAAGATCATACGTTTCGCTTATTGTTTCAGCAGGTAATTTTCCAGGTTTTCTTATCAATATAAATCCTGCATTAAGATGATAAGCAAGCACACCTCCCCAAACATAACCACGTGCCTCAATAGCAACAACTTTATTTATACCCATATTCTTATAATGATTGATAATTCTATCACAGGATTCTTTGAAAGCTTTAGGATTTTGGCATAAAGTTGTGATATCTTTAAATTGAATCCCTTCCACTGGAAAATCGGGGACGTTCCTAATATAATCTTCTAAATTCATATTAATCCATTTTATAAAGTGTATTAATTTAATGAAATTATTATTTATAATTAAAATTATTTTTAATTATATCCCAGTATGATTAAAATAAAAAAAAAATTGATTAATTCTATAACATTTAGAAAAAAATTAAATAACCATCAATTTATATATTTAAATATATTAGACCATAAAATAAAATATATTCAAATTTAAGAGATAGTATCCAATGAAGATTCTATTATTTGGTCCACAAAATGCGGGTAAAACAAGTTTAATGAGAACCACCTGTTTGGGTTATAATTTCATGAAAGTTCTTAATCTCAAACCTACTAAAGGAATATCGAGAGAAAATTTTATTTTTCGTGGAATTATGGAATTAAATGTGTGGGATGCTGGAGGCCAAGAACGATATTTAGAACGATATTTTTCTGAATCTCAAAGAGAATTAATTTTTTCAGAAGTGACTACTGCCGTCTTTATGGTTGATTCTACTGTTAGAGAAGATAGCGAAAAAGAGATTTTTGACAAATTTTTGACATATATATTTGAGTTTAGTCCGCATATAGATACAGTTTATGCGTTATTGAATAAAATAGACCTTCAAGATTCAAAAGAGGATGTAGTGTATAATTTATTAATAAAAGGAATATCCGATGAGTTAAAAAATAAAATTGCTTTTACTCCCGTATCTGTAAAAGAAGGCAGTGCTCAACATCGTTTAATAGAAATATTGGATTATGAAATACAAAAAAACACGTTAGCTTTACAGAAATTAGGAAAAATTCGGCATCTATTAGACCAAATGAAAGTAAATACATTGGCAGAATTTCTTTTATTTAATCAACCAGATGGGTTATTAATCGCTTCAACATTAGGTAAATTTGAGAGTAAGCCACTTCAGTTTTTAAAGTTTGAGATCTCAACATTAGACTCAAATATATATCAGATTTTTACCAAAATTAACGAGATAATGAATAGCCCAGTAACTCCTCTAAATTTGACAACAGTGATATATGAAAGTGAGAAGAATTATATTTTAATAAAAGATGTCACTAATGGAGCGGTGTTGATGGCAGTAACCAAAAATAAGAGTATTGAAGCTTTTACTACCCTTATAGCTGCATTAAATAATGATGATTTCTCGCATTTGAAAGAAATTCTAGGTGATTCCGATCTTTAATTCTCTTTACTTACTATAAAATAAAAAATAAGATAAAAAATACTATTTATTGTTCTTTCTCGTGGAGAGCTCTTTTTGTTAAGAGTTGTTGTTTTGCATGATGAGGAGTTCTTAGTACAGTATCATTAGATTTCTCAATTTCTCTTGCTTGGGTACATAAATCTGCAGCGGTCTTCATCATCTCATGAGCAGCGGCTAATAAAGGCATATATTCTTCTCTTTCCTTCAGGACAAAACAGGCTTTACCCGTAATTTTAGATACAGACGCAGCTAATTCGAAAGCAGCAATTGCTTTTGCGCGAGCATATGGGTTTAAAAACCCCGCAGCTTCTGTAGCATTACTCGCGTCAATCTCTATTTGAGGTAACGTAGGCTTTTTCCCTTCTAACATATCCATAATAACTTTATTTAATTCGTTCACAATTATATTTAAAGCACCAGTAATGGATATTACTTTCAATAAATCTGAATTAAAACAACTCATTTCAATTGGATCTAAAAAGGGACGTCTAGCACCAATCATGGAATCACATCCTACAATGATATAGCCCATATTTTTTTCTTTATACTCTTCAATCGCTTTTTTGGCAGGAGCATCGGAAATCACAATAGTTGGAGTATTTCCTGCTAAATCTCTAGCCGCTTTAGGACCTTTTAACGCAGCATTTGGACTTGACATAATTATTAATTCTGGTTCAAACTCTAGTAATTTTTTCATAGTCTCAACACATTCTTCTGGAGGATGCATTTTTGCTCCAGAAGTTACTTCTCGAACATTTAATCTTGTTGCTTCTGCTCTTTCATCCATAAGAAAAGCAAGTAATAAAGAAGAACCAATTGTTCCATTTTTTAAAATTCCTATTTTTAATATTTTTTCTTCGCTCATTTTTGACAACTTAAAATTTAATTCTTAAAATCTTTAAGAAATTTCTTATGAATTTTTTAAACTGCTACATAATTAAAATTTTTAGGTTTTTTTTCTTTAAAATTTTATATATTATTACGTTCTATCAAAATTTGCTATAATAATTCGGATAAATTAAGACTAATTATAAGAAAAAAAAGGTTAATAGATATGGAATTAAATGGAGTTAAAATTGAAGACACATTTTGTGAGGCTTTTGGGGCTGTTTTTACGCGGATTCTTGTAACCGCAAAGAATGAAAAATGGGTAAAAATCGCAGCCCAGATTACAACAGGATATGGTACATCGACAATTCACTGTGATTCTGAAGCAGGATTAGACACATTTGTCTCGGCAGATAACACACCCGATAAACGTCCAGGAGCTATCTTAATGTTTTTTAAAACAAAAAAAGATCAAATGGATAATGTATTATTAAACAGAATAGGACAATGTATACTTACGTGTCCGACTACTGCATGTTATGATGCTATTAATGGATCACTTGATCCTGAAAAAGAGTTTGAGATTAAAACAGGTTATAAATTGAAATTTTTTGGAGATAAATACGAGGAGAAAGTCGGAGGGAAGTATCCTTTTGAAGCATGGAAAATTCCTGTAATGGATGGAGAATTCGTTATTCAGAGTAATTTTAAAGTAGGTAAGGGGATTGCCGGGGGGAATTTCTTAATTATGGGGAAAGATCAAAATAGTGCTTTAGAGTCAGCAGAGAAAGCTATAGAGGCAATTAATAAAATCGAAAATGTGATTGCACCATTTCCAGGCGGTATTGCCCGTTCAGGATCGAAAGTTGGATCTAATTATGACTTTTTAAATGCCTCCACGAATGATCCCCTTTGTCCAACTTTAAGAGTGAAA
>CAYUTF010000020.1:0-16906 GCA_964447495.1 uncultured archaeon | reverse complement strand
TGACTTTTTAAATGCCTCCACGAATGATCCCCTTTGTCCAACTTTAAGAGTGAAAGCAAGGAGCACTTTACTTCAAGAAAATGATAATTGTGTATATGAAGTGATTATAGATGGCGCTACAGAAAAAGCAATTTTAAGAGCAATGAAGGTCGGAATTGAAGCTGCAGTGAAAGTCCCAAGCGTAAATAGGATTTCAGCAGGTAACTATGGTGGAAAACTAGGCAAGTTTCAATATAAATTGCATAATGTTTTACAATAGGTGCTTTTGAAGTAAAAAATTATGATTTGAAAATTAATAAATTTTATTTTAGTCTTCTTTTTATTTTTCTCTGAAGCGGTTTCTTTTCAGTGGTTTCTTGTTCGGAATCCTTTTTTTCCAATTCTTCTTTCTTAACCTCTTCTTTTATTGGTTGCGGCTTTATCTCCTGCTGTTTTGACTTTTTCTTCTTTGATACTAATTCTTGAGGGTCCTTATATTTTGATTTAAAATATTTATAAACAAGAGCGATACCGCCCAGAAAACCAAAAATAACACCAATTACAAGTCCGATCCAGGGAAGAATAGGATTTAGTACATCTGGAATGATCCTGATCTCTTTTGGAGCATATCCATAATCCGAAGTAAGAGTTGTAATACCACCATCTTCATCAATCACAGTGAGATAAATATACCACGAACCACTTATTAGATCAACGGTGCGGACTATTAATTCGATATTCTCACTATAACGTATAGAAATATTGTACCATTCATTTCTTTCATTTAATAGTTGAACTATAATAAATGCTATTGTATTTTCCACGTCGGAAACGTTAAATTTAAATCTTATATCCTCACCATAATTAATTGAAATGCTTTGGCCAATGGACAGATCATTAACGATAAACCCATGAATCTTTGGTAGATTATTTTCTACAATTAGAGTTGTGATATATGAGGAGTTAACATCGAATTGGTCATGTACTTCAAAAATAACTTGATAAATTCCTATCGGTTTGTTAATCGCTATGGAAAATGTTAAATTAAAAGTCCAATCATCATTGTTTATCATAAGTAGTGGAGAGCCCTTTATACCATTAGAATCTTGAAGGATTATATAAACGGAAATGTTATCAGGAAATGTATCAATATCTTTATCACCATCGGTAACATTTAAAGAAACTGTACAATCTTCATTTCTTTTCACGTTATTATCTGAAAATGACACAGAATTCACAATAATTTGAGGAATTGAATTAAGAAGAGTGAAAGGTAGATAAATTGGTTTAATTTCATTGTAAAAAGTATCAGTAACCGTGATTTTCACATAATACATTTTACTAGATTCTGTAAAACTATCATTTAATTCAAAGAAGAAGTAGTCCACGTTGGATCCTAATGTAAATAATGTATCTTGAAGCGATTCATTATTACTATCAACAATAGAAAATGTCCATATGAAAGTATGAAGCCCATAATTAAGAATTTTGAACTCGCCATCTGCCAATTCTCTCCTAATATAATTTGGACTGCCAATCTTACTCACATAATTGCTTGTTATCGTGAAGTTAAAATAAGTCGTTTGAGTATTTAATAAGTAATTCGTCTGATTGAAAATGAAGAAATTTACCCTATAAAATCCTATTTTAGCATCGTATTCAGGAGTATATGTATATTCAAACTCATCATCATTGAATTTACTCATGCTAAAGTTTCTAAAAAAAATTTCTTGATATGAAATTTGCATAATAGTTGAATTAGCAGCCTTAAAACCCGAAACATTGACACTAAAATAAATAGATTCAAATAATCTATTTAGAGATGTCACATTCTGATAAAATGATGAATAATTCAAGGGTATACGTCCATTATTAGCAGATTTTAATCCTATATCGTCATATTGTTGCATTGGTTGATTATATTTAAATATGCTTCCATTTAAATTTAAAGAAGGAGTTAGAACGAAAACTCCAATAATGGAAACAACCATGATGCTAACAAGAATACCCATGATAAAATAATTTTTATAAATCTTCATCTTTATAATCATCTTCTCAGTAATTTGCGCTGTATTTCTTTATTTTTGTAAAATAATAAAATTGCTATTGGAATTATTATTGGTAATACATAAAATATTATCAAATTGAACGTAGTTAACTCAAGAGCCACTTCGTAATAATATTGAGCAATAATATCACCTTGATTATCTCTTAGAGTAAAAGTATATGCTTTTATTTGAAAGTCATAGGGAAATATTGATGGAATAACTTGAGTAATAATCTTATTGTCGCCCGGACCTAAACCAGCTAGATTAGTATTTACTTGAGCACCATTTACGTATAAGGAAAATGATTCTGAAATTTTTTGATTATTTCTAATGACTAAGATAAAGTCAGCATACCCACCCTGTGGAACACTATTAGGGAATGAAACACTCAGGATTTCAAATTTTGGAACAATTTGAACTGTAAATGTTTTATTATAAAAGATTGTGTCCCCCTTTTTTATATTCATTGTGATTTCTGTAGAATTTATAATAATGAGATTTGATAATTGAAGATTATAATATAGGTTTCTAATTTCATTTTTGACTAAAGTAATCTCCTCGAAAACATTGTGTAACAAGTGTTCTCCTCTGAAACTCATATTTAAAAATTGAGAACTATTCGGTAAAAAATTAATGAGCTTAAGAGAGAGTTGAATGTTACCACCTTGTACAGTTCTGCTCTCATAAATGAAATCGCGATAATCAAATGAGTATCCTATTTTGATAATTTCAACAATTCTTAAATATAGTATATCTCCTTCAGTAAAATCAAATATTAGCTCATATGTTCCTATTTTGGCATCTAATTTAGCCGTTAAATTAAAAGTTATATTTGTTAATACTAAGGAATCAAGACCCACCAATTGAGTCTCATTATAAATATCTTGTGATCCCATCGAGACATTAAGCATAACATTATCTTTTCGAGTATTATTAATTTGAAGCGTTACATTTAGAGTCGGACCTTGATATAATGTTTTTGGTAAGCCTAATATACCTACATTAACTAATCCCGAAATTACATTAAAATGCTTTAAAGTAAATGCCGTTCCTAATTTTGAGGTGTTTGCATACATCCATAGATAATAATTATTTCCAATACTAATCTGATCAGTGATATTATATATGAGTGTTGTAGATTTAGATATTATTGGGGTAGAGACCGTATCAAATAACATCCCATTATCAGGTTTTTTAAATAAATAAGTTATCTCTCCATCTGTTATCTCATAAACAACTGATTTTAACTCATAGACATCTGTTGTGGTATTGTAAAATTGAATTTGAGTTTTATAAGCATATATTGAAGTTAAATTTAACGTATCTTGATTGAAAATAAAATCGGGAATATCTCCGGAAATATTATATGATGCTTCCAGTGTGGTTTTATTATATAGCTCATATGCTTTGTTATAGGCATCACATAAAACTAAATTAGCATGAAAATCTTTATCATCATTAAAGGGATTACTAATTGAACTCCTGTAAGCATTAACCGATACATCGTAAAATTCGGATTCAAATGTTTCATATATCTCCCAGGCTCTTTCATAATACGTAAAATTACCTGTGACCTCAAATAATCGGGAACATGCATACATCATCAAAGCATTTGCTTCAAGGTCTATAAGGCTATTTGGACTTATTTCTCCCCAAAAGCGAGTTCTACTGTATTCATAGGCATTATATATTCCTCCAAGGTTAGGAGACCACATATAATCTTCCATTTTGTCATATAGCAATTTGGCATAATTAATATACTTTGAAGTAGTTTGCATTCCTGTTTCAAGCCAATATTCTATAAGCGTTATAATTCCTAACGCATTAACACTAAGATACTTGTAATTCATTCCTGGATCTCCTCCTGTCCAATCACGTTTTGCGTAATACTTAAAGCCTATATTTGTTTGATCCCAAATATCTTTTGCCAGTAATTTAGTCATGGTTTCATTTGCTAATAATTCCGCCTGATCTCTTAATGGGTCATTAATATTAAGGTTATCAAGCAAATTTTTAATTTTCAAGGAGATTAATATGGCATACAAATTACTTTCAGTATATTTGTAATTTGTAGAATTATGATCATAAAATCCTTTATAGGTATTATCCCAAAAGATTGAAGATCCTATTAAATCATAAAGCTCTTCGATTGAATCAGCAGGTTTTTGTCCCCCTATATTAATTGTATTTATTTGATATCCAATGTTTTCAATTAAAAGATCAATTGCCGCTAAATTATCAATTAAATACCTAGTATCATTGTATACGGCATTATCGGACTCATCAACCGAATTAATGAATCCATAATCAAATTCTTGGCTATTGCCATCATACCAGAAGGGTGAGACTCTTAAATCTAAATAATTACTATATGTGTCATAAGCATCCACCTCATTTTTTAGAAGTGATTTATATAAGAGTAAATTGTCAACTGGATATATTTTATCATCTATGATGGTACCGCCACCATCTCCGTTCCTAAGATAGGTGCTTATTTGTAAATTTAGATTAGATTCATAATTGGTATTGAAAAACTGCCAAATATCACTAAAATTTTTTAGAAACGGATCATTTAATATATCATCCAATTCAGATGATAATTCAGGCAATGTTGTTTCTTCTTCAAATAATTCGTTATTTTGATTAAAAGTACTATTTTCAGTTAAATTTTGATTATAAAAATCATATACATATAAAATATTTAATAACATAGTAAGTACAATTAAAAAAGAAAGAACTTTCCAATTTTTCCCCATCTTCTTTGTCTTTTTTACTCTAAAAACAGAAGACCTACTTGAATACATAGTAAATTCTACTTAGCTTTAAAATTATTTTTAAATATAAGTTATATCTTTTAAAAAAATTTTCTTCTCTTTAAAACTTTTTTCTGAAAATCTCTGTGATTTAGGAATATTTTAACTTGTTAATTCGTCAATTATTTTTGAATAATCTTTGCTAAATCTAAAATCTTAACTCTTTTTTGATCCATTGTATCTCTCTCTCGAAGAGTTACTGTGTTATCTTTTAAAGAATCATAATCTATAGTAATGCAATAGGGTGTCCCTAATTCATCTTGGCGACGATATCTCTTACCGATCGATCCTGATACGTCAAAAAAAGAGATTATCCTATGTTCGATCATATTTTTATGGACTTCTTTTGACAGTTTCATGATTTCCTCTTTATTTCTCACCAATGGAAAAACAGCAACAGTATTAGGAGCAAGTTCTGGAAGAATTTTTAGATTGATTCTGTCTTTTTCTACTTTAAAACATGTTTCAAGTAGTGTGTAGATTATTCTATCCGGTCCAAATGCAATTTCTAAAATTTGAGGCACTTCTTTTATTTTAGGGTCAGTCCCCATTGAGATTTCAAAATTCTGATTAGAAAATTTCCCGTGTCTTTTTAAATCATAATCAGTTCTATCATGAATCCCACATATTTCAACCCAGCCAAACTGTTTCGTTTTTACTTCGAGATCCCAAGCATCATCAGCATAATGTGCCATTTCATTTGGAGAATGCTGTCTCAACCTTAATGCATTTTTCGGATAGCCCAACTTCTGGGTTAAATAAAACCCTAGATATATGCAATACGCAAAAGCAGGTTTTTTTAAAATTTTCTGTTCAATAGCTTTCTTAAGAGATATGTAGTTTGGTTTAATCTGACTTTTTTCTTGGGTTTTCCAATCTAGTAACGGTACCAGATAGTCTTTAATCTCTGTGAATTCTTCATAATTCATCTCCTGTTCTTTACCAATAAATAATTGAAGTTCAAATTGATCAAAAGCTCTCATACGTAGAACTTGCTGTCTCGGAGAGATCTCATTTCTATAAGCTTTTCCGTATTGAAATATTTTAATCGGATATTGTCTACGTGCATCTTGATCCAATCTATTAAAAAGAAGATATGTAGTAGTAGCCGTTTCGGGTCTTAAATACGCAGTAAAATTATTTCCAACCTCAGTTTTAAGCATCAGATTATATGTTTCAATTGTACCGAAAGGTATATCACACTTAGGACATTTTAAATGATGTTTTTGTATCAAATTATTCATTCTTTCAAATGATAACCCATCAATCATCTCGTTAGGAAGACTTTCTCTTAGAAAGTTATCTGCTCTATACAGTGTATTACATTTTGAGCATTTTATAACAGGATCGATAAATCGTTCTAAGTGCCCAGAAGCTTCCCAAACTATTTCAGGCATAATAGTGGGGCATTCAACTTCCCCAAATCCAAAAGCACGTAATTCTTTCCTAAAAAGAGTGAGGATATTATTTTTAAGTGCCATACCTGCTGGGCCATAGGAATAAAATCCTGCTAATCCACCATATATTTCTGGGGATGGCCCCCATATAAAACCACGTCGTCTTAGCAAAGAATTAAAAGTATCAATATTGTCCTCGATTTTCATATTCCATCAAAATTTACACTATTAGTTTTAGAAAATTTTTTATCATATTTCTAATTTTTCCAAGCCTTAAAATCAAATTTTAAATATTTGAAAAAGATAATATTATTATAATTTTAAGATAAAATAACAAATAATTAAGGATTATATATTTCAGGTTGATTATATGCTATTTCAAGATGTTTTTCAATTTTTCACTATTTGGGATGCGATTGAATCAGGGTTATATTTTGTAATTGTAGGCTATTATTTTCTCATATTTGCGTATTTCCTACTTATAAGATATAGGACTTCGAAAAAATATTATTGGTTGTTTTTCTCCTTGTTATTCTTATTTTTAGCTGCAGGGAGAGTTTTCTTCATTATATATTATTTTTTCGCACCAGAGTTGGAAGGTTTAATTAGTGATGTAGCATTAGTTGAACTTTTGATGATACAGTATAGATTGGCTACATTTTCAACATGGATGGGTATCGCTTGTTTAATGGGAGTTTTTGGAATTTTAATATTTCCCCCTATTACTGAAGCAACTAAAGTTGATGCTAAGAATGATTTTAAACAAAAAATGAAAAGTTTTTTACAGAAAAAAAACGTACGTATTTTCCTTAGGATGGTTCTAATAGCTATCCCTATTATTGTAGCAATATTAGCCTTGACTCTTTCAGATTCTTTATTAATGGATCCTGATTTTGCTGATAGGTATAGTATAGGGGATCCTGGTTTAATTTTGATTTTTGGATATCCTGCGGGGAGAGCTGTATTGAATTTTATTCTTTTGCCTTTATTTGTTGCGATTATTCCATTTTTATTTATTAATTTAGCGATCAGAACTTTTGGAGTTTTAAGAAGATCATATGCTTTGAATGCGATTGGTTTTTTTATATACTTTTTAGGCAGAATACTTCAAGGTATATTCGATTCATTAGGGTTACCTCACGTAAATGCAATAATGCCTCCACTTTTAATTCTATTGTCGCTACTTATCATTGTTATTGCCAATAACTATGAACAGTTAAGATAATATACATTATTCTTTTTTTATTATTAATTTTGGAGAAACATTTATCAGTCTCGGAATTTACTTAAAAAAAAAAAGAATTTTTAGGTATAATTAATTTGTATTTTTTAACTATTAGAAAGTTATTAAATTTTAAGGGTTATACCATATGTCAATCCATGGCAATCAATATCTTTTACCATTGTTTAATAATTCTCAAAATGTCCCCCCAATTGAAGATAATGATGAATTGGCTTTAGCATTTTATCTTTTAACTAGGGAATTAACGCAATCTGATAAAATCATTTCATTTTCACGATTATTATGGCCTTTTTTGTGTGTTCAAGGTGTAATTAGCACTCATATAATATTAGATGGTTTATTTGTTTTCTCAAAAAAAGGAAAACTCTCAAATCCTCCAAGACAACCATTAATAGGACATATCTTGAGAAATATTGAAAACCGAAATCAAGTTGAACAATTAGAAAAGATTATTGAAGTTTTAACGTATAAAGATACTGGAGCGGAAGAAGTTGGAGAGGGTGAAGAATCTGAATTTCAAAACCTCCATATTGAAGCCTTAATTCCTCCAAATTATCTTGAAACTTTAGTCAAATTAATTAGACTGGTAGAATATAAATCAATTTCGAATTCAATGCCTTTAGATTCGGGATTAACCACCGAAAAAGCATTAGATCTTGCTGATCAGTACAGGAACGCAATTTCTTATATGAAAGGGAACGCATTAAGATGGAAAACCCAAATAGAACTTATTGGAAAAGAGATTGATAAATGGTTAATTGAGATAAACGTGCAGATAAAAGATCTTGAGACGCGTTATAGTTCTCAAATTAATAAAACATCTCAAACCATTGATTCTGCACAAATTGAAGAACAAATAGCTCTTGAAAGTGACAGAATCGATCAATGGAAAGTAAGCGAAAAAAAAAATCTTATTGAGAACATTTCTGTGTTATTTAAAACTGTAGAAAGACAATTAGAAGAAATAATTAAGAAAAACAAAATGTTTACTCAGACTGATATCTTAAAAAGTAAGGTATTGGAGGATTTATTTGAATCCTATGAAACTAATTTCAAATATTTATTGAATGAGGGGCAAAAATTCATAGATTCTGTTAATAATCTAACTAAAAATTATATGAAATTCAAAGAACGTTCGGCACAAATCGATGCAGAAGCAGAAAAAAAGTTAACTGATTTAGTAAATGAATTAAAAACCAAACTAAAAGATAGGGATATGCATCTTTCCGCATTTATACAAGAAAAAGAAGAGAAAATTAAGAAAATTGAAAACCTTAAAGTTCATATTGAGGAGCTTTCCTCAAAAGTTAAGAGAATCATTGAGATTAAGCAAGCTAATTGTTTACAAGAGGCAAAAGATTTAATTTCCTGGTCTTTGACAGATAACCAGGCAGAATTATTTTCTAGACCTATTCAATGGATTTATATGCCCTTATATACTATATTTGTTGAAGATAAAAATACTAAACAAGAAGATGTCAAGTTTCTTTTTCCAGGGTTTATTAATAGTGATTCAAGTACAATTTATACTGATTTATCTGAAGCTATGGTTCAGATCCGGAAGTTACTTAAGAATAAGATTGAAATGGAAATTGCATTGCGTTCTAATTTTGAATTTTCTTGTGAGAATAAAAATATTATAAAAGAATCGAATTTCCATAAAATGATTCAGACAGGCATCTCAATTTTAAGGAGTAAAGGTGTTATCACTCCTGAAATTGAAAATTCAATAAGGATGAGTCTAAATTTAATCTAATAAGATCTATTTCTATATTATTATAAAATGACAAAAAAGAAGATTGATTTCAGTAAAAAAATTCAATTGAAAAAGCGATTACTAAGAAATATTTTTTTACAAATTGAAAAAGAAAAGAAGCATGGAACTATAAGTGAAAGTGAGGAAAAACTCCTTCAAGAGGGAATGGTTTACATCCAAATGAGATTGCCAGTAGAAAGAATTACTCCCGAATTTGAAAATTTAATGCAAGAAAAAATTGAAAAAAATATTTACCATGCGAATATACGAGAAGCCACGGAAAAAGAACTGCAAATCGTTGTTGATATTTATAATAAATCTTGGTTGACTTCAAATACTCCCTTTCGACCTATGGAAAAAGAAACCCTAAAGAAAATATTAATTGATCCTAATACCGTTTTTCTTATCGCAAGAGTATATGGAATAGATGGCGCATTTGTCATCTTAGATTTAGAGGGTAAAAACAAAGAGTTTGGAGTCATTGCGGGATTAGGAGTAATTCCAAAATTTCAGCGAAAAGGCTTGGGAACGGTGATAGGCTTAGCTGCGTGGAATTACTTCAAAAAGAAAGGTGTTCAAGAACTTAGATGTGAAGTTTATAAAAATAATAATGTCTCCTTTAATTTTATACAAGGACTGAATTTTGAAGAATTTGGACAAAAAGTGTATCGTAAAGAAGATTTTGAGCTCGAAGATAATTAAAGTATAACCTTTTTTATATTTGAATCCTTTATTTATTCTAATTATTAGTACTTAAGATTATAATAGCAGATGTCGGATTCAAGATTACAACTTAAAAAGAGAAGATTAAGAAATTATTTTGTTACAATTGAAACGGGTAAAAAATCTCAAGAAGAAGTTGAAGATATAATATCTTCAGAGGGCATGGCATATATCCAGATGCGATTACCTGTAGTCAAAATCACTCCTGAATTTGAAGCTAAAATGAAAGAAAAGGTGGATCGAAACATTTTACATGCTAAAATACGAGAGGCAACCGAAAAAGATTTAGAAAGTGTTGCTTACTTGCATAATCGCAGTTGGATGACCTCATCAACTCCTTTTTCACCTATAACGACTGAAACCATACGAAAAGTGTTTGAATATCCAGAAACTACGATACTAATCGCTAAAGTATATGGGACTGATTCGGGGTTTGCAATTTTAGATTTAGAAGGGAAAAATAGAGAATTTGGAGTTATAGCGGGTTTAGGTGTAGTACCAAGGTTTCAACGTAAGGGATTGGGGACTGTTATTGGCATGGCAGTATGGAATCATTTTAAAACGCTAGGAGTAGAAGAGCTTAGGTGTGAAGTATATAAGGATAATTTAGTCTCATATAACTTTATAAAATCATTAGGGTTTGAAGAATTTGGAGTAAAAACCTATAGACGTGAAGATTTTATGGTTGATGATAACTAATTCTTACATTTTAATATTTAAAATCATGAATAAAATAAAAAGTATTGATATAGCAAAAGGAGTTTCAATAATTTTTGTTATTTTTGCAAATTCAATCAATTATTGGTTAATTATTGAAGAAAATTTAAAATACGTCATCGGTTACATTGTAATTTTCTGTGAAATTTTAGGTGCTACCTTATTTATTTTCTTATATTCGTTTGATACGATCTTTATTCTTGAAAAAATGATGGGAAGCCCCCCCGAGAGAAAAAACAGAAATTACGTACTAAAAAATGGTTTAGCTTTTATTCTATTGGGGTTAACTTATAATTTAATCATCAATTTGTTCAATGGATTAACTATTGAGTTTTGGGGGTGGAATATAATAACTTATCTTGGATTTGCTCAAATCATCATATATTTTTCTTTTAAGTTAGTCAGATGGGCTCGATTAGCACTAGGTCTATCAATTTTATTTTTAACGGAAATTCTAAGAGAAATATTATATTTTAGTAAAGATGCTAATCTTATTTCAGAGGTATTATATTTTATTTTTGTATCCCCTGATCCAAGTTTTTCATTATTACCCTATGCTTCAATATGTTTTTTTAGTTCTATATTTAGTGAATTAATTTATCAAGCAAAACTTTTAGAAAATAAAAAAGCTAATAAGAATAGCATTAAATCAATAATGCGTTATGGAGTTACTTTTATTTTAGTAGGATTAGGCTTAACATTTATTGATCTTTATCCGCTCATCACTCTAGAAGGGTATAATCCTTTGAAATACCCTTTCATTGATAATTTACCGATTTTACGAAATTTCAGCTTCAAATTTATCCCATATATGCCGAAGTTTTTGTTAAAAGGGACACCTGCATACTTATTATTTTCTATAGGGTTAGTTATCATCATTTTAGGAATCATTCTGTATTTCAATGAAGTAATGATGAAAAAAAATAAAATAATCAATGCACTAGTGTTATATGGTAAATATTCATTAACTCTACTCTTTATGCAATATATATTTTTGCCAATTTTTCTTATTCAAGTGAATATTGTTTTGTTCGTACCAATAACATTTTTTTTTATCAGTCTATTAGGATATATAGTATATGTATGGAATAAATATGGAAATAACAAAATGACACTTGAATGGATAATTAGAAAAGGGACAGTAATAGAACCAGAGGATATTATATAATCTATATTTTATATTGAATTATCATTTAGAGCTACATTTTTTATTTTTTCCCTTAAAATTGAAGTGTTATAATTATCTTGAAGCGCCATATAATAATCTTTAGCTCGGCTATAACAAGAAACTGCAAGTTCTAGTTTTTTATTATTTTTATATATTTCACCTAATAAAGTTAATATTTCTGCTGCTTCCTTCATGGAATTTAAATTTTCAAATATTTCTAGTGCTTCTTCAAAGTATTGCACAGATTTCACTCTATCTTGAATAAAATCATGAAATATTTTACCTATTTTATATTTCAATTCAGCAATTTTTAATTTATCTCCAAATTTCTCATAGATTTCTAATGCAATTTTAAAATAATCAATAGCTTTTTTATCTTCTCCTTTGAGGGAATATAATTTTGCAAGATTTTCTAATACCAAGCCTTCTTTAATATTTTCATGAATCTCAAATGTTCGTATAGCTTCTAAACTTTTTAAAAGTAAATTTTCAGCTTCAATATCATTATCCCATGTGATAGAAACTATTCCCAGATATAAGTAGCATTCCCACTCTAAATGTGCTTTAATATATATAGTGATTTGATCTTTAACTTTTTCTATGAGGGTAAGAGCTTGATGTAGCTGTTGATAAGACAATTCATAGTTTTCCTCTCCTAAAAAATAATATAATTTTCCATATTTGATTAAAGTTTGAATCATCCCATAAATATCATGATTTTGTTCAAAATAATTAGAATTACTCAGTAAGATTTTTTTTATCCGGTCATAATCTTTTAAATAAAACAAAGTTTCAACTAAATTACTTGACGATTTTATCGCCTCAAATTCAAAATTTTCCTTTTCTGCTAAATGTAGTGCTTTTTGATAAAATTCATATGACTGGTCTATATCTTTTATTTGAAGATAGACGTTTCCTAAATTATTTAAAACTTGAATTATCTTATGATATTTTTCTCTTTCGTTTAATATATTTAGAGCACTTTCAAAATGATAAATGGCTTGTTCAAAAAAACCAGTCTCTTCTTGAATTAAACCAATTTCATTATGACATATAGCTATTTTTATAATATTCTTATTTGCTTTAAAATTGCTTAAAGCGATTTCTAAAATTTTTAGAGATTTTTCTAAATCCCTCTGTTTATAGTATAAACTTGCTTTATTTAACAATAATTCTCCTACAGGTTCTCCTAATGATTCTTTTTCTTTTAAAAAGTTATCGATTTGAATTAGTTTTTCTTTAATTTCCTCATCCTCATTTAGATTTGACTCGAAATATTCTTCTTCTGGTAAATCCGAATAATATGCTGAATCTTTTTCAAAAGAGGGTTGAATACTTTTACTTAATCCGATATCTACATTTGAAATTAAAGGTTTATTGCAATAATGGCAATATAACCAATTATCCTCAATTTTTCTTTCACAATAGGGACAAAGCTTCATAAATTACAGGAATTTAATAATTTTTTATTAAAATTCATTTTAATAAATATGAAAATTAACTCATAAATAATTTTTTGATATAAATAAAATATTGACTATTTTTTAAAAATTAGAAAAATATTTATGTATTATCAAGCTTGCTGAGCTCTTTTTCAATTTGTTCTTCATTTAACCCAAAAGAATTTAATACAATCTTAATTTGAAGTATTGCATTTTTTGCGTTTACATTTTTAGCAATGTATAAAGCTTCTACATATATATCTTTGGCAGATTTTATATTTCCAAGATAAAACATAATCTCTCCAGTATAACTTAAACCCTTAATTATAAATTCAACATAATTGGACTCTTTTGCTCGGTTAGTTCCTTCTTCAAAATAATATAATGCTCTTTTTAGATTATTTTCCTTTTTCTCTAAGATACCTAAATTGAAATTAGAAATAATGATACCCTTGTAATCTTTTAACTTTTGAAATGCTTCCAAAGATTTCTTGTATAATTCTTTAACAACATCCCACTTCTCTTGTTTTTCATGAATAAGAATTAGGCTTCCTAAACAATCTAATAAATTATAGATGTCATTATTATCAGAACATTTGGCACTACATTCTAAAAAGATATCACACGCCTCATCTAATTGGTTCAACTTTAAAAAAGCATTACCTATACCAATTAAACATGTAATTTCTTCATTATATTGATTTAGTTCTTTATATGTTTCATAAGCTTTATTATAATTTTTGATTGATTCTTTATAAAACCCTGATTTAAATTTTAACGTACCTAAAATACCATAAATAGCGGCTTTTCCAAGATTATCTTTTTGAATAGTAAAATATTTCAAGCACATCTTTAAATTCTCTTCTGCATCTGAAAACTCATTAGTTTCAATCTGCAAAAGTGCTAGTGAACTTAATTCTTGAAAATAATCCAAATTTTTTCCTTCTTCTTCTAAGCTTTTTAATTTTAGCTTAGTTTCTTTGATTAAACTCCTAATTTCTTCTTTTGTCAACTCAACATCTTTTTGAATATGAATAAGGAAAAATCACCTCAGGGGAATTTTATAGAGAACTCTCACCAACTGATAGAATAATTATTAAGATGGGTGTAAAAATTATAAAAATGCTTACTTATTATTTATTTGTAATCATATTTGAAAATTATAATTGAGGGTAATAATAGAAATGAAGAAAGAAGCTCGTTTATGGGAAAAACTTGAAAATAAAAAAGTAAAATGCAATGTATGTGCAAATGAATGCATTGTCAACTCCGGAAATTTGGGTATATGTAGAACACGAAAAAATTTTGATGGTGAATTCTATACTCTTATTTATGGTTCTTTAATTTCAAGTGGAAGTTTGGATCCAATAGAAAAAAAACCTTTATATAATTTTTGGCCTGGGGCAGTTGCTTATTCAATTGCATCAATAGGGTGTTCCTTTCGTTGTAAGAATTGTCAAAATTGGTCTATAAGTCAAGCTAATCCAAGCGATAATGGAAAGAATGGTTTTTATAAACTTGAAGGGTTGGAAAATCGTAGAATGTCCTTAATAGAAATGAGCCCGGAAGAACTAGTTGAAAACGTTATAGAGAGTGGAGCAAAAACTCTGGCTTATACATATAATGAGCCGCTAATATGGCATGAATACATCTTAGATACAGTACCTCTTTTAAAAAAGGAGGGAATAAAAACCATCTTGGTGACGAATGGTTATTCTACACCTTCAGCGAGTAAGGAATTAATTGAAGTGGGTGTCGATGCGGCTAATATTGATATCAAAGCTATGTCAGATAGTTTTTACAAAACCATATGTGGAGTAAAATCAGTACAGCCCGTATTAGATACAGCAAAAAGATTTAAAGCTGGAGGTATTCATGTTGAAATAACGAACTTAATTATCCCTGATTTAAATGATAGTAATGATGATCTTAAATCATTAGCAACTTGGGTCAAAGTTAATTTAGGAGAAAACACTCCTCTGCATTTTTCTGCTTATCATCCCGATTTTCAAATGCCCTCAGATAAACAAACTCCATATGAAACCTTAGATAATGCTTATAATATTGCGAAAAAAGTAGGGCTATTTTATGTATATATTGGAAACATCCACCACCAAAAGGGAGGAAATACTTATTGCCCTAATTGCAATAACCTACTTATAGGTAGAAGTGGCTATAGATTTACAAAAATCAATATAACAGACTCCAAAACGTGTAATAACTGCGGATATGATTTAAGTAAAGACATCATTGGAGATATTACTAAAAATAGTAACAACCGCTTTCGGTATTTTTCTTAAACAACTTAAAAATAAATGAAAAATAAGAGAAAAAAAATTAAAATATTCCAGTTATTGAAATCCCTATTACTAAAAGCAAGAAGCCTTGAAGCAAACAGAACGCGCCTAAAATGAAAGCTAAAGGAGGCCATGAAATCGCTTTTGAAATTGCCATTAATGCTCCGATATAAAATTTAACCGTAAGAGCGACTATAGCAAAAACAACAATAAATAAGATTATAAGTAATAACTTTGGATTGATAAACACGGCAATCACTTCTACTACTTCTTCAGGTATAGAAACTGCGACCACAACAACAACTATAGATGCTAATAAAATGCCTAAGACACTAGAAATGGGAAGATCGTTTAAAGGTTTCAAAAGGGTTAATATTCCTACGATGATCAGAAAGGCAGACGTAAATAAACTCTTGTGTAGAGTATGATTAGCAAAAGCTAAACTAGGAGGCTGATCCAGGATAAGTCCACCGACACCACTTATTAAACTTAAAATCCCAACGACAATTCCTAGATATGTTAAAAATTTCAAGAATTTTGTGATATCAAAATTCCAATCTTCTACTTTTCTCTCTTTAAATGAACCTCTTCTCTTAGTTTCGTACCAAGCATATACTAACCACATAACACCTAAGATTAGGGTGAAGAATCCAGCAAATTCCGCAAGAGGTTTCAGAAAAACATCAGTAAAATTTATTTGATATATCAATAATTTTCACATCCTAAATTTAACATTAGTTTATTATTAAGATGAATATCGTCAATTAAATATTAATATATATTATAGTCCAATTTTTGAATTTAATTCTGTTTTAATTGAAAAATTTGGAAATTTTAAACGTTACGCTTTATTCCAAGAATGAAACGGTATTTTTTATATATTCAAGATAAATATCTATCTCACTTTCTTTCTTTACATCATTCCAGGAGTATTCTTTTGCCATAATTTCTGCTACAATTTTCGCGGCTTCAGATACCTTTCTGTGGTTAATCCATAATGACATTTCTGTTCTTCGACAAAATACATCAATTAAATGGGGTGTTAATTCATTTTGAAGGAGATATACTATTTCTGCTTTAATAAAAGAATTCTCATTTACTATTTTTTCTTTAAGAGTATGATCTTCTTCAATTAATTCAAGAATTTTAATCGCTCCCTTTCCATATTGGTGATAGAGATGACTAGAAACATCATCTTCTAATTTAATTCTACAATTTTCTCGATATCGAATCCAATCCTCTTTCTGAAATCCAATTATATAATTTTGTCTTGAAAAATGCTTCTCTCTTTTAATATTGGAAAAGATTTTTAACTCTTCAATC
>CAYUTF010000019.1:0-48552 GCA_964447495.1 uncultured archaeon | reverse complement strand
CTATTAATGTTAAAGATTTAGATTTAAAACTTGAAAATTTAACTCAAAAAAATAATGCTACTAAATCTGGTAATATATACACCATTAATTTAGATAAATTGAATATCCAAAAAATTTTAGGACGTGGAGAAATCAATAAAAAAGTGAATGTCTCCGTAAAAAAAGCTTCAAATCGAGCTATTGAAAAGATAGAAGCCGCGGGTGGAAAAGTAACCCTTATTTCTAAAGCAGGATAAGAAATTATTACATCTTACCTTTACTAATTTTTTAAAATTTTTATTTTTAGCCAAATTAATCAATTATTCTCATTATTAGTTGAATTAATCCGGGTAAAATAAATACAAATCCCAAAACATTGCCAACAAGATGAATCAGAGTGAATATAATTCCTGCTAAATAAGAAGTTATAAAATACTCAATTGTTATAGAAACCATATAACCACCTATTAATGTACTCAGAATATCATATATAAATGTAATTGTTCCACCAACTATTCCAAAAATAATCAAAACTTGAAAGACATACAGGTCCTCTTTTGGTTTGAAAAATTTTTTCTTACTTAGAAATTCTTTAGTTATACCACCAAAATAGCCTGTAAGTGAATAATGGATTAATTGGTATATAAAAAGCGGGGGAGGAGAGGGACCTAATGGGTTATAAAATGTAAATATCGCTGAACTTAATAACCCAGTTAATAAACCATCTCTTTTACTTAAAACAAACCCAGACATAAAAATAAATAAGGTAAATAGCTCAATATTAGGGATGTATGCCAACATATAACCTAACACAACTGATAAATCAGAGAATGTGCTTACCAGAGCAACATGAAATGTTTTCTTCTCTCGCCATATTGAATTATTTGCTATCTCCACGTCTATAAGAGCATCTTTTTCTCTTGCGTTCACTCTATTATCATTATTGTCGTGGGTTAATTCTGTTATATTAGATGATTCTAAAAATAAATTACGATCCGAAGATTTTGATTTAAAATTAAGTGGCATAATATTCTTAATATTTCAACATTTAAAAATAAGGCGTTTTTACCTACAATTTTTTAACGAATTTTCGATATTAAACCCAATTAAAAAGCTTTATATATGATAAAGATTGTGATTATTCATTAAAAGAAAAATAGGTTATATTTCCTATTTATCTAAAAATTAATATAATTAAAATTATAATAAAGGAACCTTCTATGAAATCAAAAAAGAATCTAATTGGACTTCTAACCGTAACTATTTTATTTTTAAGTATATGTTACTTTGCAGTTCCTAATGTCAAAGCGAATGGAACTATCCCTCCAGAATACTCTGATCGATTAAAATTGAATGGAATTTATATATATAACGTTCTAGAATTTGGTGAAGATTCAAATTGGTTTAACTTTTCTGACGAATCAGAAGGTTATTGGGCTACTTCGATAGGTGATGAGATAAGGGTCAATATCACTGGTTTTTTTGCGCGTGATCCCGATGATGTAATCGGAGATGTCTTTTCAGATGTAACTATGCCCTGGTTTAATATTGAAATCTATAAAGACACAAATCTTAACTTCTCCCTTTCAAATGTCTCTAATGGTGAAGTTGCAAGAAATCTAAAATTAGGGTTTTCAAAATTTCAGTCGGGATTCATTATCCCATACAATCAAAGCGCGTGGATAAAAGCAAATGCTACTTTAGAATCTGGGGGTGCGTCAGGAAAAACAGCAACTCTTACTATGGAAGAGTCATATAATTTTCTCTATTTTCATTTTGAAGAATTTGGCTCTACTCAAAACCAGGATTCAGAATTGATATATGATGTCAATTCAGGATTGTTAGTGAGGGCAAACACCTCGATAGGGGATTATAAACTGACTATTTCTTTAGCTAATTACACATTGAACATTGAGGAAGAATATAAATATGAGGTAAATACATTTGAACCTTTAGGTTGGGCAATATGGACTGACTTATGGGGTAATTATAAAGACATTTTTGCTACAAGTTCAGAAAGGGGATATATATTGGTTAATTTCACAGGTTTCTACCATGGAGATCCGCTATTATGGGATCCTGATCCATTCAAATATGCAAATGGGAGACCATGGTTAGATATTAAGATTGTTTATGTAGGTGATGTGCGCACTGATATAACAATGCAGATGAATAATATCTCAAATACGGAGAGCGCTAATGCATTATTAATTTCATTCCCAAGCTTTCTCTCCGGATTTCTATTACCTATAATAAATAATGATACATATGATATAGAATCAGAGGTATTAGCAGCATCGTCATATATAGCAGATCGTGAATTTTCTTACAAAGAAACAGATTTAACAATAGATATGTATTTTAAATGCGGAGGCTCATTTCCTCAAGAGACAAGATTAATATACGAAAAATTAACCGGATTGCTTCTGTATACTGATACGATAGGTCAAAATTACCATCTCGAAATCACCATAGAAAACTATGATGTAGATTTAGGTGAAGAAGGACCTCAAGTGCAAATTCCTTCATTTTCAATTAATCTTATCTTAAGCGTCAGCATAATTACCTTTAGTATGATTATATATACTTTTAGAAGGAAAATAAAAATTAATTCATAATTATTTTTTTTTATTTTTGGGAATAATGAAAAAACACTTAAAGATTATACTCATTGCGGCTGTAGGAATATCAAGTTTTACAGGTCTTATGGTATTCAGTTTTTTTTATCTCCCCTTATTGAATCAAGGGGGACTAATTACGGGGAGAAGTAGCCGTCTACCTGAAGTGTATAATATTAGTTTAACTATTGAGTATGTAACTCAACCTATCGAATCTTGGGAAAACTTTTCCCTTTTTGGGTATAATACTGCAGTTTTAGATGCTCTTGAAGAAAAATGCACTGTACAATTATCGCTCTTTGGAAGTGGGGCATTAGTCATAGGGATTAATGGAGTTAATGGAGATTGGGTATACTATGTGAATGGTTTATTTGCTGGAGTTGGAGCAGCCGACTATTATTTAAATCATGGAGATAGTATTTACTGGAAACATGTAAATGTTTAAAAAATTCTTTTATTCTATTCCTTAAATTAAAAAATGAATAAAACTAATACTTCATTTCTATTTGTTCTACTTTCTTTAAGAACGGTTCCATTTCTTTAAAAGCTTTTCTAATTTTATGGAAATAATATCCTAATTTATATCCTTTCTTGCAATTTGTAAAAAGCATAAAATTATTATCCGCATCTCCTACAAGTATAATAGTATAACCCTTTACGCCCCGTATAACAATTTCTTTTAAATCTCCTTGACCCAATCCATTACTTATTTTTTCCCCTAAAGAGATTAGTGTAGCTGGACTTGCACTGTAAATATCTGCCACAATATCAGCGGTTTCTGAGCTTGCGATTCTTAAACCTGTTTTTGATACAATTGCTGTTCCTTCTAAATCGGTTGAGCTTTCTAAATTCTCAAGAAATCGCATTAATTCAGCTAAAATATCTTTATTTATTTCAATTTCAGAAGGGTGTATTCTTTCCATTTTTGCTACCTCACTTAATATTATTAATTAATTCTGCACATTTAAATCTTTTTTGGATTTAAGTCTAAAACTTCTCAATTCTTTTAAAATTACTTTATCTCCTTTTTTAATGTTTTTAACGGCAGATTTTTCTACACCAATAATTACTGCTCCTTTGGTTCCAAATGGGCTTAATATTTTTGTAAACGGAGATTCAAGTTTGCGTCCTATAATCTTTTTTGCTCCTTCATGAGATTCTGCTAATCCTTTACATACAACTCCTTGACTGTGATCTGGATTTTGGATGATCCCTTTCTTTTCTTTAAATCTATATAATAGTGGGGGCTCTTTATGTACTTTAATTAAATTAGCCGAACCTAATATCCTTAGAGTAGTAGGAGGTAAGTCTAATCTGCTCAATAGTAAAGGAGACTTTTCTCTGCTAATGATAACATTTTCATTTAACCATAAGAACGCTTTAAAACGGTATTGATTTGTTATGGAGTCTAATTTGATTTTTTTTTCCTCAATTTGATAGTAAGGGTATATATTTCCCACAGTTGTATACATTCCAATGGTAGCATGCACTTGCGTGCCAAAATTAGTTTCCTTCTTGAATAGTTTATTTGATTTCACCTCAATTTCTAATAAATCACTCTGATCAAATTGATAAATATCGTTTGTAGCATAACAACCCCGATATATTTTCTTAATATCTAATCCTTTTATATTTAATCCTACTCTATCTCCTGCTTTAGCAGACTCAACGTTTTGGTGAAAAATTTGAATCGATTTTACTCGTCCTGAGGTGTTTACCGGGATTATGTCTAATTTTTGGTTTAATTCTAATTTTCCCTTTAATATTGTTCCTGTAATAACAGCCCCTCTTCCCTTGATAGAAAAATGATGATCTATGGGAATAATTATTGGATCTTGAATATCTCGTTGTATATCTAAACTTTTTACTTTTTCCAAAATGCCATTTTTTAAATCTTCGAATCCCTCATTTTTCATAGCAGATACAGCAAATATAGGGACATTAGGACCAAAAGAAGTAGACTCAAAAAATTTTCTTATTTTTTTTATTTCATCATCAATGTTTCCCTTAAATAAATCTGTTTTGTTTAATATCACGATTACATCCTTAATATCTAAAGATTCAATCATAATTAGATGCTCACCCGTCTGAATTTGCGGTCCTTTAACAATATCAATTACTATAATGGCACAATCAATAATTTCAATTGAGGAAGCACTTATTTTAATCAGATCTGCATGACCAGGTCCATCTACCAAAGTAATCAGATATTTATCCAGTATAAAACTAGTAAATCCTAAATCTATTGTAATCCCACGTTCCTTACTCTGGGGATGCGCATCAATTCCCGCAGTTGATATTATTTCACTTAATCGAGCTGCTATTGCTGTTTTTCCTGAATCAATATGCCCGAATAGTCCAATATGAACCGATGTTTTATTTTCTATGTCAAAAATTACAATCACTACAATAGTTATTTCAAATTTATCTTATGTTAAATTATTCATTCAAACTTTAAATTCATTAAGATTTTAAACACCAAACTCAAATAAGGTACAGCATTATTCTAAAGAAAGTAGTTTAAAAATTGGACTCCAATAAAATTTAATTAATTAGATTTTACTTTTAAATATATACACATTTTATTATTTGAATCTTATAGAATTTATAAAGTGAAGAAATCATGTCAAAGTACTGCGTCTATTGCGGGAATCCCTTAAAGTCAAGTGATAAGTTCTGTATCATTTGTGGTAAGCCTGTTCTAAGAGATTTGCCAAAATCAACCAAGGAGGACAAAACAACATCAAAAGAAATAAAACAAACAGAAACTATACCTAGGAAACCAATTACAAGAGAGGAAATTCTGGAAGAAGAGGGAATTGAGAGTGATATTACAGAAAAAGACGTAGAATCAGAAAAAAAAGATAAAAAGAAGAAAAAGAAAAAGGGAAAAGATGAAATTATTGAAAAACCACTTCCTTTTGAAGTAAAGGAGCAAATGATCCTTTATATTGATTATAATGATATTCAAATCAATAAACAGTTTTTATCTGATAGATTAAAAGAGATTCAGAAGTCTCTAAAAGATCCAAGATACGAAGTTGATGAGGAATATAAAACATCTATAAATGTAAAAGTAGATGCGATAAAAGCACTTATTAATGAATATAAGGAGAAAGAGGCAGAAATTGATAAGAAAAAAAGTAAACCATTCATTGTCCAAAGAATTGCGAATGATATCGAAACTAAAATCTTCCAACTTAAAAATTTAACGAAAGAATATAAATTACACAAAATTGACCAAGAAACATTTGAAACATTGCGAGAAAAATATAAGGAAGAAAAGTCGGATCTAGAACAAGAAAAAGAAGATTTAACAACAGGCATGAAATTATGGATAAAAGAGTTGAAGATGGAGAAAGCAGAATTGCAAACTGAAAAGAATCTTAATAAAGGGAGATACTCTGCTAAAGAAATCTCAGAAGACGAATTTAATAATTATGATAAAGAATTTGAAGTAAGGCTAAAAAAGATAGAATCTAAAATTAATACTTTAGTAGATTTAGCCAAATAGTATAAAGTAAACTTTTAATTTATTTCAAATATTTTAATAATCGATTTATATGAGAAAAAAATTAATTGGTTTTATAATCTTACTGTTAGCTTTATCATTTCTAACAATAGGTATAATAGAAGCTCAATTTACAGACTTCACATTACTTTATGAACAAATGACGCTTGTTCCGTAATAGTTATAAAACAACAATTAATCAAATCTCTTTCCAGGACTTAATTTTTCTGTGTCTTCTAAGAATCCCTTCTTCTGATACCTTTTTTCCTGAGATTTTCTGAACTTATTTGCATCTTTATAGTGCTTTTTGCATAAATAGATTTTGTGCTGCTTATTTTCGATATATTTTAAATTAGCTTTTTCGACATAATCTTTCCATTTGTTTTCTGAAAGTGAACGAATTGCAATTTCACCACATCCTTTAATGGAACACATCTTTTCTTTACCAACAGTGGTGCTAAGTTCTCTCTTTTCTCTGAGTTCTTTTGGGAGTTTCAACTTTTATCAGCTTTCTAAAAATTTTATTACAATATAATATTATGAATTGTAATTATTTAACATCTTAAAATTTTTCTCTAATTTAATGACCTCTTTAGATTTAATTTTCAATGAAACTCTAATTAAAAGCAGATTAATTCCTTATGAAGCTCCACAAAGAATTTCTCTTAAAGATGAATTTTTTACAAGTTCTGCTGTGCTATTTTCTATTATCCCATATAAGGATAGACCTTATGATTTAATATTAATCCATCGCTCTAATAGAGGGACCCGACACAGAGGAGAGATATCATTTCCAGGGGGTAAATTTGAATTTCCAAAAGATAAATCATTAAAAGATACTGCACTAAGAGAAACTGAAGAGGAAATTGGAGTTCCCAAAGAAAAAATTAAATTCCTTGGTTGTTTGGATGATTTTCCTACTATGACTAAGTATGTAATAACCCCTTTTGTCGCGATAATAAATGAGAATCAACAATTAGTAAAAGAAGATAGAGAGGTTCAAAGAATTCTAAATATACCAATAGATTTTTTTATAAAAAAAAAGAATTTTCGTGAACAAGCAGTAGATATTGGCGGCAATAAATTCCCAATTTTTTATTTCAATTTCATTGACGATAAGAATAAGGAAAAATATACAATTTGGGGAGCAACAGCTTATTTAATTACTACTTTTATCGAGACAGTGTATGATATTAAAATGTCAAATTTGGGTTTAAAAAGGTTTAAATTGGAAAAAATTAAAGATCTTAAGGAATATATAAAATACAGGAATCAAATTACTAAAAATTTTTAAAAGCGAGAGTCTATGGATTTTATATTTGACGAGAAGTATATCAGAAGTCGTTTGTTTGATTTTGATTCACCAGAACGTATATCTATGCATCATGAATTTTTTGTTAATTCCGCAATTGTATTTTTAATTATTCCCTATGACGATAAGCCATATGATCTTGTATTGATTCGTAGAACAAAACAGATAAATGATAAACATTCAGGAGAGATGTCATTCCCGGGTGGTAAATTTGATCCTTATCTTGATAAGTCTTACTTAGATACAGCTCTAAGAGAATTAGAAGAGGAATTAGGAATATCTAAAGAAAACGTAAAAATATTGGGATGCATTGATGATCATCTAACTCCTAAAGGTTTCATAATTACAGCATTTGTTGCATGTATAAGCGAAAATCAAAGAATGGAAAAACAGGATTATGAAGTAAAAGAAATTGTGAAGATACCAATTACTTTTTTTGCAAATAAACGAAATTTTAAGGAAAGAACCTATAAGCTGAAAGATGAATTAATTGGAGTGGGTAAATTTAATTATAAGCCACAAGATAATAAGAGATACGTAATATTTGGTGCTACATCGCATATAATTGTCAACTTTTTGGATACTGTATACAATTTAGGTCTGATGACTCCCGGATGTAGAAGGATAAGATGTGAAGATATTAAAGATAGAATTATTAAATAATTTAAAATAAAGGTAAATTTAATGGAAAAAACTTTTGAACAGGCTGGAAGGACTATTGTTGAGACTTGTTCTCAATTATTACATAATGAAAAAGCAACAATAATAACTGATAGGGAAACGATAAAAATAGGAACAATTATCAGAAAATTTGCCGAAGAGATAACACCAAAAGTAAATTTCCATATCTTAGAGGAATATGATCAAAGACCATTAAATCATATTCCTAAAGAGATTAAGGATGATGTAAAAAGAAGTGATGTGACCTATTATGCAGCTCAAGCTAAACAAGGTGAACTTCAAAAGTTCAGAGGTCCTCTTGTAGAACAAGCAATAATTTCTGGAAGGGAAATTCATATGCCTAATATCAACAGCAAAATTATGATGACAGGGATGCAAGCGGATTATTATAAAGTTGCCAGTCTAACTTATGCGATAATGGGAATTGCTGTTAACTCCAAAAGTGCAAAAGTAATTACACCAAATGGAACAGATTTAAAAGTAAGGTTCTCTAATAAATTAAAATGGGTGCCTGATACGGGGTTGTTATGGTATAAGGGTATGTGGGGGAATCTACCTGCCGGGGAAGTATTTACTTGCCCTGAATCTATTGAAGGTATAATGGTTGTAGATGGGACATTAGGTGATTTTTTCAATGAAAAATATGGTAATCTTGAGGATACTCCAATTTCGATTCCAATAAAAAACTCAAGAGCAATTGTAGATGAAATTTCTTGTGATAATAGTGATCTCTTATCAGAATTTAAAGAATATTTAAGGAACGACAAAAATGGAAATAAGGTTGGAGAATTCGCATGTGGTACTAATATTGCTCTTAATGATTTAATAAGCAATTTATTACAAGATGAGAAATTTCCTGGCGTGCATTTAGCATTTGGAAGTCCATTACCTCATAAAACTGGTGCAGATTGGAATTCTCCGGGTCATGTGGATGGAATTATGAAAAATTGTTCTCTTTGGTTTGATGAAACACAGATTTTAAAACAAGGGAAATTCCTTATGGAAAATCTAGCGATTAATAATCTGTGACAGAATTATTTTTAAAAAAATCATAAAATTCATTAAAATTTTAAAATATATTGTAATTATTAATAATTCATAATTTAATGGCCCTTGACGGTCGGAGTGGTCTCTGACGCTAGGCTTCAAACCTAGTTATCCTGCGGAGGGATAGGAGTTCGATTCTCCTCGAGGGCCGCCATTATCCTTAAAAATAAAAAATAGTGATAGTTTTGGTTGATTTTAACAATATAATTAATTATTTTGAAAATACTCCTATCCCTCAGAATATGCTAAATCGAGGAAGCATGGTTTTAGATAATTTTCTGAAACCTATGAAAATTCTATTTGAACAAAAAAGCATCCCTATGGATTCTTGGACTGATGAACAAATTAAATATTTATTGCAAACACTTTCGAATATGGATACAGATAAAGATGATAAAGCATCACGTGTAGGAGAAAGAGAGGCAAGAATCGCGTCTAAACTCCACCTACTCACCAGTGCCGGATTTTGTCATGGAGTGGGTAGAAGTGGATATTTAACTGCCGCCCAACCAAAAGCTCCGGGGGGCTCAATAATGTATGAAATCGTAAATTATTTGGCTCGGGATTTTCTTAGAAATTTCGGTTTACCTAATATAAAAAAAGCAATTGTTAGCCCACTTTGTACGGGAATGTCCTTAGCATTATGTTTGGGAGCTCTTAAGCCAGATTGGAATAATAATGATATGCTTCGAAAAAGAAAGGTATTAGTTCCTCAAATAGACCATAAATCTATCTTGAAAGCATTAAATTTAATGGGAACAACCCCTAAAATTATAAGAGGAAAAATTTATGGAGATGCGGTTAGAGTTCCTATCGAGGATATTATAAAGAGTTATGATGAAGATTGTTTTGCAGTAATCTCTATAACAAGTTTTTTTCCCCCTCGAGAACATGACGATATTAAGGAAATTAGTAAATTTGCTCAAGAAAAAGGTTTAAATCATATTGTCATAAATGCGTATGGTGTTCAAAGTCCAGAATGGATGAAATTAATTAGAAGTGCAATTGATGCTGGAAGGGTAGATGCTGTTATTCAATCAACTGATAAAAATGCTCTCACTCCTGTAGGAGGAGCTATTATTGGATCTCCAAACGAAGAAATATTGACAAAAATAAGCCAAGCTTACGCAGGACGTGCATCAGCTACTCCTATTGTAAACTTTTTAATCTCAATGCTTTCTTTAGGAATTAATGGCTACAATAAATTATTAAAAGATCAACAACAAAATAGAAAAATTTTAGAAGAGAAGTTGAGAAATTTAGCTGAAAAAGTCAATGAACGCTTATTAAGTATTTTTAACCCAGTAGCAGTTGCTATGACACTAAAAAACATAAAAATAGAAAAATTAACCGCACTTGGAGGCGCCCTTTATAATATGAGGGTGACGGGTCCAAGAGTATTTAATCCAAGTGAAGATACATTTGGAACATGTTGTATTGATTATTCAACTCCTTATATAGTCATGAATGCTGCGATTGGGTCAACAAAACAAGATATAACTTCTGCTGTCGAGAGGCTTGAAAAAGTCTATTTTCAAATTACTCAAAAATAACTAATTTCCTTAGGTCTTAATTTTTATTTAAATGGCAATAAAAAAAAATAAAAATAAAAACTAGAAGAATAATATAATAATAACTATTTATGGAATTTTAATACGATGGAAAATCAACTTCTAAATCAATTTAATAATGTTATTCGAGTTCAATGGGCATTTAAGCAAATCGAATTACCCTATGAACCTTTAATTCCAAAACAACTGTTTGAATTAGCATATCATACAACCAATTCAGTTAGTATGAGAAATATCTTTATAAAACAATCTACGAGCGAAAATAAAGAAGGATCTCAAACTATTTTTTATTCAAACACAAAAAAGTTTACTTTTATTGAAGCATTAGATGAGAAATTACAAATTACAAAATATTTTCCTGAAAGAACAACTGGAGATAAGTTGATAACTGAGATCAAACCAAAACTTGAAAAACGAAAACAAATATTTTTTAAGAAAGAGAATGAATTAAAGAGTCAAATTCTTAAAACGATATTAGTAGAAAGAAAAATAGATCAATGTGCTAATTATGTTATGTTGAAAGAAATTAATAGAAAAATCTATTTCACTATCGGTGATGCAAGAGAAAGCGCTGCAGTAGTTCCAATATTTATGGAAGCAGAGGGATCAAGTTTAGTTCAATTAGCATTAAATAAGTGGATGACTAATGTTCAAACATTAGATCAAGAAAAACAATTTCCAGACAACTTGGTTCCAGGTTTATTGAAAAATTTAATGCAGATTAAAAAATGGGTTTTGAACTTAATTGATACAAAATTAGATAAATAATTTATGGGCCATCGGGGAATTTCATGTTCAATCTTTAGGATTGATCATTTTGAACCCCGGATCTCAGGTTTTTACTAAATACAGACAAATCCTTAATTTTGTATGTCTGTATGCCATTTATAAGACCTGCGCTTGTTGACCAAGCTTGTTTTAAACCTTGTTAACCATTTCAGTTGGCGAGATAAGCTCTCGGTGATAACTGAGCTAATGGCCCTTAGTATTATTTAATTACGGTACTAATAAATACTTAAACTAGTAGCGGTATATTATAAAACCAAAAAGAACAAAAACATAAAAATTTTTTTATTCTAATAATCTGTTATATTAATAATCGAAGTAAATATTACATAATTATTTTATCTCCAAAAAAAAATAATTGAGGTGTACTTTCAATTGGCAGAAATGTTAACAGATCTACTTCAAAATATCTATAAAAGAATAGCCCAGTTAGGACAAGCTATCCAAGGGTTAAAAACTTCACTAGATGGACTCAATCAAAATATCGAACAAAAAGTTACTAATTTAAATGAAAAATTAAAGGAATTTTCACATGAAATTAACTTGACACAAAATAAACATCTAAATGTATTAAAAGATATTGGAGAGGGTACTAAAGAAGAATTGAAGAAAATTCAAGAAGGATTGGGTTTAGACGCTCTTGTAAATTTAATAGCAAAATTAGAAGAATTTGAGAAATTATCGGGTGAAGTTTTAAATCAAGACACAGTTAATTTAATCCTTGCAGAAGCCATTAACTCTGTGAAAAATTTAAAAGAGCAAATCCCTAATAAGGTATAATATAAAAATTAAAAAAATAAAAATTAAAAAGGTGTAAAATTTGGCTGAAAGATTATTGGATGAGATGATTAATAAAATCAATCAAATTACCGCATCTTTAGATGGCACTATAGCACAAATTAATCAAATGAGTACTGCAATTCAATCAATGTCTCAAAAATTTTCCGAAGAAACAATTTCAGTAAATGAGAATATTCGTCTTATTGTAGAAGTTTTAAAACAATTTCGCATGAAGTCAAGTGAAAATTTACAAGAAATCGCAGATGACTTTAATGCTAAAATTAAGGAATTATATGATAAGAAATCTATTGAATCTATCACAGAAGAAGAGAAAAAATCAATAGAGATCATAAAACAAGTAGAGAAAGTAGTATCAAATAATTTATATTACGCTCAATTACTTAATATAATTCAATCAATTCGGGAAGAAACTAATAGAATTATTAGTTGTAAAGAATAATATGAATAAGTTTTAGTATTTTTAAAAATTGTTATTCTATGAAATAATACTATGGAGTGTAAATAACAATGCCTAAAGGAAGTTTTGTTATAAT
This sequence comes from uncultured archaeon, assembly GCA_964447495.1. Lineage (GTDB taxonomy): Archaea > Asgardarchaeota > Lokiarchaeia > Sigyniarchaeales > SOKP01 > SOKP01. Next base: position 35,713 of record CAYUTF010000019.1, on the reverse strand, counting down.
ATTGCCCTTAGATAAGGACTATAAAGTTTTAGGCTATTATTTTAAGGAAGGTAAATCCAATTTTGAAATATCTAACGATTTATTTTTAAGACTTAACTTAGATCACTCAAAAGATGAATATAATTTATTGAAGTTAAAAGAACACATTATACTTTCATATTTATATAAATTTAAAGGAAAATCAAAGCGAAAAGCATCAGGAGTAATAATTGGAATCCTGTTAAATGAAAATGAGAAACCAGAAACGTTTAGATCTTCTTTAAAAGAGGGTGCTGAAGCTTTAGAAGTACTGGGACCGGAAGTCATAAGTTTATCTCAGAAAGAATTTGAATCGATTTTGAAAGATATATATTTAGAGCATCTTGAACCCCTGATAGACATTTTAAAACCAGATGCTCTTAAAAATAGCATAATTAATGTTACCAAATTTATGCTGAGTGGTGGTAAAAACGAAAGAAGAACAGCTCAAGAGCTATTAAAGAAAGTTGAAGATGGAGAACATAAGAAAATAAGTGAATATTATGATATCGCTGATAGTGCATTAAAAGTGTTTGATTATGAGAAAGCAGCGAAGTTTTTTAAAAAAGCATCAGAATTAGCTGAAGAAATGTATGTTGTCGATATAGCAGAATCATTAAAAGAGAAAGCTAATTTTTCTAATAAAGTACCTGATTTATCTAAAAGAAGAGAAAAGGTAGTGCAAGATGCAAGAAATTTCCTTAGAAACGAGGATCTTCATTCTGCTTATACTGCATATAAAGAAGCAAGTGATTTATCAAAAAAATTAGTTGATTTCGATAAGGAAGAAGAATATCGCTTGAAATCCAAAGCACTAGAAGAATTCTATAAAATAGATGAAAAATATAAATCTAAATAATTCATTAAAAAATTCAAACGTCTAATTTTATCGTTGAGTTAATTTTTTATACGTTAAAAATGCATACTAATTCTAATAAAATAATAGGATTAATTACCGATTTTGGAGATAAAGGCTCTCATTATGCGGCTGCTATGAAAGCTATCATTTTAGGGATTAATTCAAACATACCAATTATAGATATTACCCATCATATTTCTTCTTATTCTATATTAGAAGCATCATATATCATCAAAACAACTTATAATCTCTTTCCCCAAAACTCTATTTTTATAATTGTTGTTGATCCTGGAGTAGGAACTTCAAGAGAAATTTTAGCTGTAAAAACTAATTCAAATTATTATTTTATTGGTCCAAATAATGGAATTTTCTCTCTCATTTTTGAAATAAATGAAGTTAATAAATGCATTCATATTCAAAATGAAAAATTCTTTAATAAACCAGTTTCAAATACATTTCATGGTCGTGATATTATGGCTCCTGTTGGGGCTTATATTTCAAAAAACATTCCACTTGAAAATTTCGGACCAACATTCAACCTAAAGAATTTTATACCTTACCCTATAGAGTATAATGTTTCCCTAAAAAATAATACTATAGATTGTATTATTCAATATATAGATAACTTCGGTAATGCGGTAACTAATATACCAATAGTTGATAACAAAATTGAAGGAACTAAAATAAAATTTGTAGATAAGATGCCATTAAGATTTCAATTTAATAGGAAAGAATTCGAAGGTATATTTAAATCGGTTTATATAGCCTCGGATTTTAATACGTTAATATTTATAAAAGGATCTTCGGGATACCTTGAAATATCAATAAATCAAGGAAATGCTGCAGAAAAACTTAGCTTACACGTAGGAGATTCTCTAAGATTTAAATTATAATGAAGGGAATGATATGGAAGAAGAAATTATTGCTTGTATTGCTGATAAACACATAAAATTCTTACATTCTGGACAAATCTCAAAATTTATTTTTCCATTAGAGAGAAGTAAAGCACATGAGAGAGGAATAAGTCATTTAATTATTAGATTTTTTATAGTTACCATTACAGATGATTTAAAAACGCTTTATTTAGTACAAAAACGAAGTAAAAATAAAGCAAGCTTTCCAGGATATTATACTGATTCTGCTTCTGGACATGTAAAATATCGAAAAAATCTAACCTTAAAAGATATTAAAGAAGATGCTATGAGGGAGTTAAAAGAAGAATTTGGAATAGATCAAAAAAGCGTAAAATATGTACATTTTTATGATTTAAATGCGGAAAAGAATAAGAAAAGTACTGAAATTGCTTACACTTTTATAGGAATCGTGGATTCTGATGTAATTCTTATCCCTAATAAAGATGAATTAGAAGAATCTCATAGTAGATTTTTTACAAAAGAAGAATTAAAAACTATTTTAAATGATGAAAGTTCAATCGATTACTCAAAAAAAATTTGGAAAAAACTAATTAACATGAATATCACAGAAAATTTTGTGAAAAATGCTTCTATCATGAAAAATGAGATTAAAAAAGCAGATATAGCTTTATTTCTCGGTAGATTTCAGCCGCTTCATCACGGACACATCTATATTATCAATTACATTATAAAAAAGCATAATAACTTAAAAATTGGAATAGGAAGTTCCCAAATTTCAAATACTAAAACAGATCCTTTTACTAGTGAAGAAAGATATGCTTTTATTGAAGCAGCATTAGAGAAAAGGAATGTAAATCCTGATTGTTATTCTATATATAATATTCCCGATATTTTTAATGCGCAAAAATGGACGGAACATGTGATCTCGATTGTCGGTAAAGTTGACACTGTATACTCAAATAGTGATTGGGTACGGGAATTATTCATTAATAAGGGCTACAAGGTTGGAAAGAAGTTAGGGCTTTTTAAAAAAAAATATAATGGAACAAATATTAGAAACTTACTAAAAAAGAATAATAAATTATGGACGCAGTTAGTTCCAAAAGAAGTAGCAAATTTAATCATAAGGTTTAACGGTCCTGAGAGAATAAGGTCACTAATGATGGGAGACTAGGACTTCTATGAACAATATGCCATATATTGAAATAGATGGAGCAATAGGAGAAGGAGGGGGTGCTATACTTCGATTAAGTGCAGGATTTTCAATCCTCTACAATTGCCCCATCCGGATAAAAAATATCCGAGCAAATCGCCCTCAACCTGGATTAAGAATGCAACACTTATTAGGGTTATCAATTCTTGCTGATTTAACAGGCAGTACTCTGAGTCACTGTGAAGTAGGGTCAAGAGAATTAACATTTTTACCAAATAATATGATTAAAAATAGAACTATACATATTAATATTCCAACTGCAGCAAGTATAGGGTTATTGCTTCAACCTATTCAGGTAGCGTGCCTTGGAATAACTAGTAATGAAAAAATTACTATTTCGCTTAATGGTGGAGGGACATTCGGTAAATGGGCACCTAGTTTAAATTATTTGGAACATGTTACATTCCCGTTATTCAAAAAATCAGGATTGCAAATTGAAATTGAAACAATTAAATACGGATTTTACCCTAAAGGTGGTGCTCAAACTCTCTGTTCAATAGATTTACCTAAAAATGAGTTAAAACCCTTGAATTTAATTGAATTAGGAGAAATCGAGTTAATAAAAGGAGAAATTGTCATAAGTAATCAATTAAAACGAAATAAAAGTGATATAGCTCTTAGAATTAAGAATTCCATTCGATCTGAACTCAAAGGTAGATATTCAGCTGACTTAGATATAAAAGAAAAATGGGTAGAAACTTTGAGCCCCGGAGTGGGTTTGTGTTTATGGGCTAAATCTGATACTCAAGCAATAATTTCATCGGGAACTGTGTTAGGAGAGCCCAATCTTTCTTCAGAACGGTTAGGGAAAATGACAGCAGCAGACCTTATGAAATATATAAATAATAATATCCCTGTTGATGACTACCTAAGTGATCAACTTATCCCTCTAATGGCATATATTAACAAACCTTCAACAATTAAAGTATTACAAATAACTAATCATACAAAAACAAATTTGCAGTTAATTGCAAAATTCACTAAAAGAAAATTTGAAATCATTAAAGAGAAAAAAGGTTTCTTAATTAAATTTTATTAGGGAAATTATATCCTTATCTTAAAAAAAAGTAATTTTAAAAAAACCTCTTTTAATTTAAAATTGTAAATTATTTGTGGAAATTTTTATATGATTACAATTATATGTTTAATATAAAAATTTAAAAAGTGCGTAATGGGAATGGCAGCAACAATATTAAATAGATGCCCTAGATGTGGAAACGATAATCGTGTTGATTCTTATGTGTGTGCTTTCTGTGGTAAACGTTTAATGTTCGAAAGAATCGAGAATTTTTGGATTTTTAAAAGAATAGAAGCAGAATGGCAAACTCCCGATAAATGGTACATTCAACTCTTATGGTTATTTACAAAACCAAATAAAGCATTTTGGAGTATAAATCATAGAAGAAAAAATGCTCCAGGATATTATATATTACTTTTTAATGCCTTGCTATTTGGATTAATGGGTCTAGCTTTTTTTAGCCATTTTATCGTAAATTCGCCTGAATTGTTTTTGTATAGTATGAGTATTTTTGTTGCTTTTCTATTATTTGGAATTGTTTATTATTTCCTATTTGGATTTGTATTGATTTGGTTATTCGGAAAAGGAGCGAATTACGCGGTAGACTTCTCAGAAAGGTTAGAAAGCCGATTTGGAGGGACAGAAGATGAAAAAGTAAAATATAGTCAGGCAGAAATGAGTCCTTTCAGTATATATAAAGGAGGTACATTACATCAACAACATGCTTATAAATATAAAATGATGTTTTGTGCATTTGCACCATTTCTATTAACCAATTTAATAGATATTCTTATAGTATTGACAGCATTCCCAACTGTACCTCTTGATGTATTTGGCCCATTCGATCCAAATGTTTTCAATGCAATCTTTAATTCTCCAACTTGGATGGTGCTTCATTTAATTGATGCTTTGATAATTGCTGTTTGGATACCAATTTTGATTTCTATAGCGATAAGAGAATTATCAAATTCATCCACTACTCGAGTTCTCCTCTCTTCATTAACTATTGGAATATTAATTGCCATTATTTTCTATTTTATGAGGCCCACTTTTGTATTATAGCCAAGTTACTCAAAAACAAATCAAATACTTTCTTTCAGTATATGAAAAATGACCGAAAATAAAAAGCAAAATATTGAAATTGAATCTAAGCTCTATGCGTTAACAAACACTATAATTAATTTATCTGAGAGATACCAAAAGGGGGATTTAAAAGAAAATTTTTTTCAAAAATCAATAAAAGCAGTTATGAATGATCTTTTAAAAATTCATTTCAGATTAAGAGAACAAAATATTCTTCTTTCAGAAATACTTGAAAAAACAAATCTTACAATAAAATATTATCAAGCTCTCGATATCATTAATGAAGTGTCCTCTCTTAATTATGCCAGTAAACTCTATCAAAAGGGGCTTAATTATTCCAAAACTTTAAGCACATCTCTTTTAGAATTACCTGGAATAACTTCTAATATTACCAGCTCTTTTATTACTCTATTAGATGTAATGAAGTTAGAGTTTTTTGAAGATATAGAACTCTTAGACAAATTATTTGATGAATTAATAGTCAACATTCGCAAATTCCCCGGGTTAGAAAAATTAGAAGTTCAAATTAATAAGATGCACAATTATCTATTAAATAATAAAAACAAATTCATGAAAAATAAAAATTTTAGAAGCTTAATTGAGGATGACCTCTATAAAATTTATAAGGAATTTCAAAATAAACTAAACATTCAAAGATAGCTGAAATCACAAAATTAATTAAGTTTTTGATATTTTAAATCATATTAATTAATAATTCACACCTAACTAAAAAGAAGTAAAGTGATTATCTTGCCAAGACCTGGTTTAAGATCAAAGGCTCAAGCTCGCAAAAATGTAAAACTACCTGGAACTCAAAATAATCTACATTATTGGAGAATTAAACCTAAGAGAGCTCATTGTAGTATCTGTAAAAGACCTCTTCAATCTATACCACGTTTAAGAGACTCAAAAATGAAAAAAACCACTAGAACATCAAGAAGAGCAAATAGGATTGAAAGTGGAAGATACTGTTCTAAATGCTTACAAACATTAATAAAAGAATCTGTAAGGCAATAAAAGCACCTTAGCTCATTATTTCTAATCAAAGTTTTTATTACTTTGCCATTATTAATAAATTTTGTGAAAGATATATGATCATAACTATTTCAGGACTTCATGGAACTGGAAAGTCCACTGTTGGTAAAATTCTCTCTGAAAGATTAGGTATAAAGTATTATTCTACAGGACAAGCTTTTAGAGATCTTGCACAAGAGAAGCATATGAATATTAAAGAATTTACTGATTATGTTGAAGCTCATCCCGAAATTGACATTGAATTAGATAATAAAATAATCAATATCGCACATACAGGAGATATTCTAATTGATAGCCAATTAAGCGCATATCTTTTAAAAGATTTAGCAGACTTCAAGATTTTGCTTACATGTCCTACTGAAATCAGAATTTCGCGTATGTCCGAAAGAGACGATGTTCCCCTTGAAGAGAAGCTGAATGAAACTGTCTTAAGAGAATCATCAGAGTTAGAACGCTTCAAAAAGTTATATAAAATTAATTTAAAAGATCCCAAAATGCATAAACAACTTTACGATCTTATAATTGATACAGAAAAACTGTCAATTAATGAAATTGTGGATCAAATTCTCTTAAAAATTAAAGAGAAATTTAAATAAAATTAAAATTTACTCCTAAAAATCATAAAAATTTTATTTCTATGCGTATTTTTTAAATTACTTATGATGTTTTATCTTTACTGGAAATTAAAAATTCTAGCAGAGATAAAATAAAGTAAATAATTTGGTGACAAATTATATGAGTGTTTATGATATAGGAAGAGTTTGTATAAAAACTATGGGAAGAGAAGCGGGATACTACTGTGTAATTGTAGATATCATTGATAAAAACTATTTACTAATTGACGGATTAAAAGTGAAAAGAAGGAGAGTGAATTTCAACCATATCGAGCCCGTATCTGATAGTATTGAAATTAAAAAAGGCGCAAAACACAAAGAAGTTGAAGATGCTATAAAAAAAGCAAAAATGGAAAAGAAGTTCAAAGAAAAGATTACCATCCCGCTCCATTAATAAAGTTCCCATCATAATTTTTTTTATATTTTTTTTTATATTAATTTTTATTTTTCAAAATCAGAATTGTGTTTAACCACTATGTTCTTATGTTATTTTAAGCCAGAGGACTTAATTATAAAGAAGGCTATATTTATAAGTTATAAAATAAAACGCAGCAGATGGGATTTTCCAAATCCCTCGAAATGAGTGATCATTTCGAACCCATGAGTCCGTGAGGACACTGGCTTATTGGTTCTAGAAATTTCAGTTAAAAAACTCCAAGCCAGCGCGTTTCCGGGCATTGCTTACCGAGCTACGCTACTGCTGCAGATTTATAATAATATAATAATAATAAAAAATTATTAAAATAAAGATTTTTTGGTAAGAAAATAAATTTGGCAGGAATTCATTCCTAATGAAAGATCAAACAATTATAATGAAGATGAGGAATTCTATAACAATATATAAAATTTAATATTTCAACTCATTCGAGAGAGAATCTCTCTCATTTTATGAGGGAGTTAAGAAAAAATGAAATATATAAGAGATGTATGATGAAGAGGAAGCGAGTCATACGGGTAAAGGATCCGCGGTTGCGGAAGATTCGGCTCGGACTGCGTACACTCTTAGTAAGGGAATCAATCGCACGGTTGTTAGAAATATTAGGTAAAAAAGGGAGTCTTCTTAAATTCCCAGATTTGAGTGAAGAAGAATTTCATAAAAAGTATCAAATCCTTTATAAACAAGAGATTGCGAATCGCAAACAACTTGACGCATCGATTTGTGTCTGTCCCGTTTGCGGTGATTTTGAGAAAGACCATATTTTCAATCCCGTGGATAGGGTTTGGTACTGCGAGAAGTGTTATGAAATTCTTAAAAAATCATATATCGCAGATGGCGATGTGGGGGCTTTTCCATAATAAGCTTATGATAAATTAGCCCTTCAGAATTTTAAAATATAACCTAAAAATATTAAAGCAAATCAGTTTTTATAAATTTAATTCTATTATTACAAAAAATATTGGTTTAAACAAAAAATGTCGAAAGTAATTGGAATACCTTCAAACGGTCCGGAATTAGCCGATCCTATTTCTGAACACTTTGGCCACTGTCTTTATTTTGTTGGAATTAAACTTAATGAAGATAATACCTACGAGAAGACATTTTCTTTACCCAACAATGGTCATTCGAGTTGCATGGAGCCTGTAATAAATATGAAAAATCGTGCTGTGACTGAAATGATTGTTGGTGGAATCGGAGGCAGACCCTATATGGGATTTATCCAAATGGGAATTAATTTGTATCAGGGAATTCAGGGCGAAACATTAGAACAAAATATCGCGTTATTATTGGAAGGCAAATTAAAACCTTTAGGCGGTCCTAGTTGTGGTGAAGGCCAAAATCATAACCACTCAAACTAAATTTCTTTTTTTCAATTTGAACTTAAAATAGTGAAAGATTGTAAGAGATTACACATTAGGGAATTCTAATCCTTTAGCCTTAGATCCGCCCATCATCTGTTCCATACCGCCTGTCGCTTGAGTTTGCATTTTAAGTAGTCTCTGAAGAAGGGTGTTCATTCCAAAACTACATAGAAAATACCATGCGGTAAAATTTATCCAACCATCCTCTAATCTAATAGTTCGTATCACATTATACACATACTGGGTCCAGGATACATCTCCCGGTGTCACCGCTGCTAACATACTGCCAAGCAACGGCACATCGTTTGCGTTCATTGGTGATAATGCAACTGGTAAGCTGATACCACCTACATCATATAACGCTCGAATAAAACCAAAAATTACTATCATCGGTAAAAAGGTTATACACGTAGGTTTTAATCTTTGTAATGACATTTTCTGCTGAGATTGCTTAAACATTGCATCTTTTCGTTCCCACCGTTTGCGGGCTTTTCTATAACGTTCTACATCTATCTCTGCTAACTCTATTATCTTTGCCTTTTCTTCGTCATGAGCTTTCATCTGTACTTGCTTACGATTTATAGCGTCAGTATCGACTAGCCAGCGTGTTAATCCGATACTTAATAGTGCGGTCATGATTGCGATCAATAATATAAAGAACATAGAGCCCGGGGGCGTACTGATCCAATCTACAAATGGGTTAGGATCTTGAATTATTAAGAAAATCATATTAATTCTCTATAATTTTTCAATATTTTAAAATTTTTTAGATTAAAAAATAATGAATAATTTTGTTTTAATACTCTTTAACTACATTGCTATCTGATAAAATTATTGTTTCATCCACGCAACTACTTCTTTCGCAATGGTTTCACAATAATATTTTAACTCAGATGTAAGAATCGACTAGATGTGAGACATTTGATATTTCTCTATTCTTAATAAATGTTATATAATTTATATTAAAAAATGTTATTGAAACTTTAATTTACTTCAATAAAATTTAATTTAATCAAGTCCAAGAAAACCTCGCATGCCCGGATATTGTGAGGCAGCGACCTCCTTAGCAATTGTTTCTGAATATTGATGCACAATTCCTATTGCGATTAGTAGACCTGTCCCTGATGTCAATGCCCCAAGGGAGTCAGCGAAGAAGCTCATAATTGCGATAATGAAGCCGTTCAAAATTATAAGGGTTGGAATATACCTTTTAAGAATTCGTTCAATAATTCTTTCGGAGCTTCTAAAGCCCGGAATTTGCATTCCCGAATCTAGTATTTGGCCCGCAATATCTCGTGGAGCAAGACCGCTCACCTCTACCCATACACGGCCGAGCATCACGCACAAAAATATAAAAATAACCAGATATATAACCGCTCGAATCGGATCATCTAGTAACGCATTAATTCCTTGAGGCGGGGAAAGAAAATAAATTAACCCACTTTTTGGAATTAAATAATTACCAAAAGATGTTCCTTCCGATGATGGTTCAAAAATACCTATGAGATTTAGGAAGCCATCAAGGGTTCGGTTTTGTCCTCTTAACCCTGAACTAGGACCTGCAACAAGTTGTCCAATGAATAAAAAATTTGCATACAACGCGTTGACTAATATCACAGGAATATTCGAGACATAGAGTAGTTTCATTGGATACTTCCCTTTAAAACCTCGATGACCACTGTATGCTAATGGGATTTCCACTCTAGTAGACTCAAACCATATAACGATCACAAATATAATCATCGTAGTGATTCCACCTAATATGGAGGGCAAAGCTTGTTCACGTAAGAATAAATCTCCGACATCTAAATTCGGGTCAACTAAAGCTCTGACAAAAGCAATAACTAATCCCCGGAAATTACCATCAGGAGCTTCAATAAAACTAAAGGTATTCCAAAAGATTTGACCCGCGACCCCTGCTGCAATGAATAAGGAAACTCCACTTCCCAATCCCCAACCTTTTTGTAATAATTCGTCTAATAGGATAATTATAATTCCCGCAAACATTAACTGAAGAAAAATAAAGGAAATATTTGCGACTCCTAATTCTGCAGGATCGCCAAATGCTCCACCAAGAATGTATGCTACCGCGTTAAATAATGTCAAACCCATAGCTAAGACTTTTTGAGCGCCACTAAACATTGCTCGATCGTACGGGTCAGACATATCGACATTAATTATTTTGGACCCTAAAAGCAGTTGCATGATTAAACCAGCAGTGACTATTGGTCCAATTCCTAACTCAGTTAATGTTCCTCTTTGACTGGCTAAAATGACTCGTAACCAATAATAATAATCTGTAGTTTCTGCTAGATTAACACCGTATAACGGAATATTTGATAAAATAAGATAAACAACTAAGACTACTGCAGTCCAAATAAATTTTTCTTTAAAGCTTACCTCTCTTTGAGGTTGCTTAAGTTCAGGCATAATTCGGACAAATGGAGAGAAAACCTTTAAGAACTTACCCGTCATATCTCATCAGCTTTAATTTTTGGTTAGATGTTGATTCTATTTCTATAAATTCTAGTAAATTAATGATAAATGTAATAAAAATCTAATAAAAAGATAAAAATTGAATTTTAAAAAAAGTTTTTGATTTGATTTAGTTCATTTATAATTAATCTCTAACACAGAGTATGAAAAACTGCTGATTAAAAAAAAAATAATTAAAAAAAAAGTGTAAAATACTTTTCTATAGAATCCCAGGAACTAGAGCAACTAAAACAGCGATCCGATCCCTGTGGGCTCCTCTTCTTCCTCTTCCTCTTTTTCCTTCTTCTTTTCTTCTTTTGGTGCTGCTCCTTTTGATGTTCCAGACACTATTGGAGCTGCCATTACTGGAGCGACTGCAGCTGAACTAATGATGTCTTCAATATTGGTTTCTTTTAATCCAGCGACTAATTTAGATAGTTGAGCTTTATCTGCTTCAACCCCAGCAGCTTTCAATATTTTTTCGATATTTGCCTCAGTAATATCCTTAGAAGCTTTATGAAGTAAGAGTGCGGCATATATACTTTCCATTTTCTTTACCTTTTTTATATTTTCGATAATATATTTTATTATTTATATTGTTAAAAAAAATCTAATTTAATTTATCCAAATAATCCTCCAATTCCAACTTCTTCTTCTTTGTCGTCCTTACCTTTTTTATCCTTTTTATCTTTTCCTTCTGCTTCTTTTGGTTGACTAGTTATTACTTCTCCAAGAATGACTGAATTAATTATATTTGCATTTCTAACCGCTTTTTTGATATATTCATCTTGCATATCCTCAATAAATACTGGTATTTCAAATAATACAGCTAACGCTTCTCTGTATGCTTTTTGGGTTAATGGTTTAAGTGTTTCTCTATCAATGATACCCATTTCTAGAGCCAATTTCTGAGCAGGAATATAAGCGGCAAGAATATCTTGCTTAAATTGTTCAATATTCATATATAATATGTCTTCAGTCAGAAGTTCTCCCTCGCTCCAAGCATATTTTATCTTGATTAATGACTCGACGGGTTTAATGCCTAATTTTTTTAATACAGCAGCTTGCTTCACATTGACAATATCTCCAGCTTTATGAGTTCTTGTATCTTCTCTTATCCAAATGGTATCATTTTGAATTCTTGTGGGTAAACGGAGTATCATATTTAATTCACTAATAACTTGGCCAGTAGGAAGCCCAGTATCACCTGCAGGTACCCAAATATCTACTGGTGCTACTTCATTCGGTTTCGCTGGGACCATCCATTCGTGATTATTAAAAATCTTCTTCAACTCATAAATATCCATGTTTGAAAAACATAATGCGGCTTGTCCAGGAATTTTATTCGCTAACTCATCTAAATTCTTGTTTTTAGTACTTGTTTTAAAACTTTCAATTGCCAATAACTGTAAATTTTTTTTCGACATCCGAATAATTGCCTTTCCTCGTAAAATTTTTCGCATTTCTTGGACTTGTTTATCATTTAATCGAGAAACTTCGATAACCGCGATATTTTTATATGTTTTAAACAAATCAACTAATTGAACTACTTCTTCCAATTTCCATTGTTGAATCTCTTTTTTTCCAATCACTTTCTCAGACCTCCATAGATTTTAGAAAATCTTCATCAATTTTAATTGGTGTACCCATTGTAGTTTTTAAGTACATAGACTTTAGATTATTATATTTATGAGGCATTTGATCTGCAACATAGTTAACAATAGCTTTTACATTTTCAAAGACTTTTTGTTTATCCATAGATTTTTTACCAACTTTAACTTGAATTATTGGAATTTTCTTCAATTGAATTCTAATGATTTTTAAATATCTATTGACAGCAACCTTTAAATCTTCTGGGTTTGAGATGATCCCATAACCACTTGGAAAAGGTTTTGGCATCTTCCCTATTGGTCCAAGGAATCGTGCTAAATATCGCGCAATATTTGGCATCATTTTATCCTCAACTATGAAGAACTCATACTTCTTTACGAACTTTTTTTTATATTTCTTTTCTTCATTGTTAAGTTTTACTAATTCATCAGTATCAAGAGTATAAAGACCAATATTTTTGGCTTCAAGGAGTATCTCGTCAGAAGCTATCACACATACGTTTGGTTTCTCAGAAACAACAATTTCATTTGGTAAAATGACCTCTTTATCAATTCTTTGTTTTGGATCATTTAGATTAACATCTTTAACATTAATAATTAAATCTATGCTCTCATCAAAATTTCGAGTTTTATCTTTAAATCCTTCTTTTTTAATGATTGAAAGATTTATAGCAGCATTTAGCGATCGTTTGAGTAATTTATCGTCAACTTTCACAATCTACGCCTCCTCATTAATCCTATCATCATACGCTCCTTCATCAATTTTTTTTTGGATAATTCGAGGATCTTCTCCCTCTACGGTAGCACCAATCGATAGAGCTGTGCCTAATACAGATTTTACTGATTTCTTAAAAGTTCTATCCATATAAATTTCTTTTTTTGCTCTTGCAACACTCATTACTTGTTCCAAAGTTAAATCTCCGATCCTCTGTTCTAAATTAGTAGAACTTCCCTTTTCTGCTCCTAATTCTTTAAGAAGAAGTGATGCGGTACTTGGGGTTTCAACAAAAATTTCAAATTGTTTAGTTTCAGGATCACACTCAATTCTAACAGGAACGGTCAATCCTTTAAACACCATCGTTTTTGCATTAACCTCATCGACAACATCTTTTATGTTAATGCCTGTAGGACCAACAGCAGGTCCAATCGGGGGACCTCCTGAGGCACTACCCCCTGTAACGAGAGCCTTAACTATGATTTTACCTTTCTCGCTCATTTTGATCCATTCATAATTCTAATTAAATTTGTTTTTCAGATTCATTCCTTAAGGATTAAGAACAAATGAAGAATGACTTAATATTACTAAAAACTTTCAATATATTTTTCATATTGAAGCCGTATTCCATTACGTCCTAAGCTCTTTAAGAATGTTTTCTGAACTTAGTATGAAGAGAAATGAAAAGCCTTTAAAAAATTTTATTATATATAAAAAGGGAATTATTAGTAATTATTAAAACCTACAACAAAGGCGTCGCCCAAAGTCAAGATTATGTTTAAGATATTCATCAGATAAAATTTCCATAACTTTCTCAGAATCAAGTTCTGTATTAAAAAGCTTATTGACTTGTTCGGGTATATCACTAATTTCGACTCCCGGTATAGCAATTAGCCGAAAAATTTCCTTTTTTACTTCTTCCGATATTTCTTCAGTCATCTAAGGATAAATATAAAAATCTCTAAAAAAGTTTTTCTATTATAATTTACTGATTGAAAGAATGCTCTTATTTTAATCTTCTTCTAATAGAACCTGATGTATAATTGTGCCTATTTTTTCAATTGATGCTTCGATAACATCCCCCGGTATAATTGATCCTATACCACTGGGAGTACCTGTGGCTATGATATCCCCTCTTTTAAGTGTTACATATTTTGAAATATACTCTAAAATTTCAGGTATTTTGAAAAGCATATGCTTTGTATTCGATTTTTGTCGTAAAGTACCATTTACCTTTAATTGAATATTTAAATTGTGAGGGTCGTCAATATCAATACATGGAATAATTTCAGGGCCAATAGGACCAAAAGTATCAAAATTTTTACTTCTATACCAAGGTAATTTAATATTTCTATCACTAATTTGCATTTTTCTTGCTGTAATGTCAAGAAAGATAGTATAACCCTGAATATAATCATATGCAAATCTGGAAGATATATTCTTACAGGTTTGAAATATAATAAAGGCCAATTCTACTTCATGATCTACCTTGTTAAAAGCTTGATTTTCATACAGTAATTTAGGATATATAATTGGCTTATTATCTGTTATCAAAGTATTGAGTGTTTTAACAAAAAAAACTGGTTCTGTGGGGATTGGCGCATTTGTTTCTTTTATATGATCTAGATAATTCCTACCTAAGCAGATTATCTTAGTAGGATTGATATTACTTCTACCAATTTTCATGAACTAGTTTTCGCCTCCTTCTAAAATTACCTTATTTGTAAGAGTTCCTATCTTTTCTATAGTAGCTTCAATAATATCCCCAGGCTGAACGGGGCCAATACCACTAGGAGTGCCTGTCGCTACAATATCCCCCGGTTCCATTGTAAAAAATTTAGTAATATATTCCAATAATTCAGGAACTTTAAATAACAAATAACTTGTATTTGATGATTGTTTAATTTCTCCATTTACACTTAATTCAATCTTTAGATTATGGGGATCCTTTATTTTATTGACCTCTTTTATTATAGGACCTATAGGACCAAAAGTATCAAGAGATTTAGAACGAAACCAAGGCAATTTTGAAATAATATCTTTAACCTGCATTTTTCTTGCAGTAACATCATTAAAAACCGTATAGCCAAGGATATGTTCATTAGCGTCATCTTTTTTTACATATTTACATTTATCTTTTATAATAAAAGCTAGTTCTACTTCATAATCAACTCTGTTATATTTACGATCATTATATAACCATTTAGGATAAATAATTGGGTTCTTATCTAATATTAAACAATTTGGAGTCTTTGGAAATAAAACAGGCTCTTTGGGTACATCTAGTTTTGTTTCTTCAATGTGATCCATATAGTTTGTTCCAATGCAAATTATTTTTGTTGGTTCTATTTTTGTAGTTCCAATTGTGACCAATTATTTTACCTCCTTTCCAAATTACTTTCTTAGTAATATTAGTTATATGATTTATTAGAATAGATTGATTATGAATATTAAAGTTAGGATTAAATTTTAAATTTCACGTTAAATTGGCTTTTATGGCGTCAGAAGAAAAAACTACAAGGCTTAAAAATAAATTAGTTTTAAAAATAACAGTATCTGCGATTTTTATAGCAGTAGGGGTAGTTTTAAGTTATCTCAATCCCTTTGGGTATTTCACAATCGCGGGAACGAGAATAAACCCTTTTGCGCATCTTATAAATGCACTAACGGGAGTTTTATTGGGATTATCATTTTCAATTATTAGTGCTTTAGGAATTGCGATTATTCGATTCTCAACTAATATAGGATCGATACATGCCTTTCATGGTGGAATATCAGGTGCTATTATAGTAGGAATTGTCTCTTATTTCTTAAATAAGAAATATCCAAAATATGTAGAATATGCTGCTTTTACTGAACCAGTTGGTACTGTATTCATTGGGGGTACTATAACAGCTTTAATTGAAGGATTTACATTAGCAAATCTATTATTTTTTTGGTGGCTATTTATGCTGAGCTCTGTTGTGGGATCTGCTTTAGGGTTTATAGTTCTGAAAATCTTAAAAGATTCTGGCTTTTCAAGAAAAACATTCTCAGATTAAATAATTTTAAGTTTTTATGATATAATAATGAAGATAGAAATGAATTTTATTAAAGCATTAGGGCAACATACATTATTATATGGAGAAGCTAATACTAAAAAAACATATATAACAGCTCAATTCATTGAATACCTTTTATTATCAGAAGCTATCAATCCTGCTGACATCACTATTTTAGATTTTGCGCCTCCTTTAAATACTATAAATGATATTAAATTTGGAGGTAGAATAAAAGATTTTTCTAAATTGAGTCTTAAATGTAAATATCTACCTCTTGAAGGAGAAATAATTCCTCCTCGTTTTAACGCAAGAGATAGAAAAGAATTATTTGAAAACATCTGCCATAATTATCGGATTACAGCCAAATCATTGCAACTTTTTAATGAAAACCCAACGAATTTTTTAATTATCAATGACCTCTCAATATATCTTCATTTAGGAGATAAAGATTATATTTTGCAAACTATCATAAATACTAATACTTTTTTTGGTAATTCTTATTATGGAACAAAAATTAAATCAAGTTTTAGCAGATTAATTAGTTTGCTAGAAAGAAAAAGAGTTGAATTTCTAGTTACACATATAGAAAATTCCTTTTTTACTTCATGAGAAGTATATTTTTAAAAAATAAGAAAAAGACATATTTAAGATCCAGTTACAATTAGAAATAAAAACAAAAAAGATAAATATTAATGTCAATATTGAAAAATAAGACTCTATTTATTACCGGTGCGAGTAGAGGCATTGGAAAAGCAATTGCTTTACGTGCAGCACGAGATGGAGCTAATATTGCAGTTGTTGCTAAAACTAAAGAACCACATCCAAAACTGCCAGGAACAGTATTCTCAGCAGTCGAGGAAATTAATGCTATAGGTGGTAAAGGTCTTGCTTGCATTGCAGATATTCGGTTTGAAGAGCAAGTTCAAGCTGCAGTGGATGCCACTGTAGAAGAATTTGGTGGTATAGATATAGTCGTTAATGATGCAAGTGCAATCAATTTAACACCTACTTTAGAGACAGAAATGAAAAGATTTGATCTTATGTTTTCTGTAAACGTACGTGGAACGTTCATGTGCTCAAAACTATGTATTCCTTACTTAAAAAAATCGGAAAACCCACATATTCTAAATCTATCACCTCCTCTCAATATCGATTCTAAGTGGTTTGCTCATCATGTAGCTTACACTATATCCAAATATGGAATGAGCATGTGTGTACTTGGTATGGCTGAAGAATTCAAAGAAGATAAAATTGCTGTTAACGCATTATGGCCGCGTACCGCAATTGCAACTGCGGCTGTAAAAAATCTTTTAGGTGGTGAAAGTGCTGCTAAACATTCTAGAAAACCTGAAATCGTAGCTGAAGCTGCTTATTATATAATAACAGAGCCCAGTACTGAATGTACTGGTAATTTCTTCATTGATGACGAAGTCTTAATTGAACATGGCATAACAGACTTAAGTAAATATTCTGTGGTGCCTAATGCAAGACTTATACCCGATTTTTTCCTCTATGGTGAGGGGAAACTTAAAACGATTAAAAGTGTATCCAGCGAAAATTTATTAACAGTTAACATTTTAACATAACATATTACAAAACTATTCTCTTTTCGATTTAAAATGAAAAATACAAAATTTATACTATTCGGACCTCCAGGTAGTGGAAAAGGTACATTTTCTTCGCAAATTAAGAAAATCCTACCAAATATCATCCATATTAGTACTGGTGATATCTTCCGTGAGAATTTAAAAAATGAAACACCTTTAGGAAAAAAAGCAAAAAGTTATATGGATAAGGGTGAGCTAGTTCCTGACGCTGTTGTAATTGATATGGTGCATGATAGATTAAATAAGGATGATGTCATAAAAAATGGATACATATTAGATGGATTTCCACGTACAATTTCCCAAGCAACGGCATTATCTGATATTTCTGAAGCAGATTTATTTTTATTGTTAGAAGTGGATCGTGATATAATAACTAAGCGAATTTTAGGGCGATATTCTTGTAAGGAATGTGGTGCTATATATAATAAGTATACTTTACCTCCAAAAAACGAAGGTTTATGCGATAAATGTGGTGCTGCAATCAAATTTGAACAGAGAAGTGACGATAATGAAGAAACTCTAAAAAATAGATTAGATGCTTACGAAAAAAATGCCAAGCCAATAATTAAATATTATAAAAAGAAAAAATTACTCAAACGAATCAACGCGGAAAATACCTTAACCTTAACTGAAAAAGAAATTACTAACATATTAGAAGTTTAAATTAATTTTTTTATTATCTCTTACATATAATTATGAATAATAAAATTTGCATATCTTTACCTGTTAAGTCGGGAAATGTTCAGGATAATGTAAAAACAATTAAGAAAGCATTGAAATACCATCCTAATTTTATTGAATTAAGATTTGATTATATCGATCAAATAGAAGCAATTAATCCCGATTTGACCGATTCACTATTGAAAATTATAAAGCCATATTGTCCGGTTATTTATACTTTTCGAGATTTCAGTGAAGGAGGGCAATTTCAAGTGGATGAGAAAGAGAGATTAGATATACAGAAGTCATTAATTAAATCAAAACCAGATTATATAGATCTTGAAATGGAAACTAAAGAGCAGATGCTCAAACAATTGATACCATTAGCTTCTCTTGAAAATGTAAAGTTAATCTTTTCTCACCATGATTTAAAGAGTACTCCTTTATATGAAGATGCTCAGAATTATTTAAATAAGTTTATTGATAAATTAAAAGACATCGTGATGCAAGATTTTGATATTGTTGACCAATATGTTTTTAAAATGATATTTACCGCTGAAAAGTTCATAGATAACTTAGTTCCATTAAATCTTTGTAATAATTTGCATAGGAATAATTTAAGGATAATTTCTTTCTGTATGGGAACAATTGGTACTTTCTCAAGAATTTTTTGCACTAAATTTGGCTCATTCTTAACTTACGGTTCATTAGAAAAAGAAACTGCTCCAGGACAGTTAAAAATTGAAAAAATAAGAAAAATTCATAAGGATTTTTTCAGAATTTGATTTTAAGTTTTATCAAACGTATTACCACAATTTCCGCATTTAATTTGCTTCTTATACACAGGATTTCCCTGCATGGAGTAGTATAAGACTTGAGTTTTATCTGGTATTTCTTGCAGTTTGCGTGGGTTCTCTTCTCCGCATTTAGCACATTTAAATCTTTTATATTCTGTCATTTTTACAAATTCATCTTATTTAGTATTTATTAATAATAAATACATTATTTTTGATTATTTAAATATAGGTTTTAGCATAAAATTGCGTTATTGTATCTGATATTATTAGAAATTGAGTTTCCTATTAAGATCTCAATTTATGTTAAGATGTTTTATAAAATTGAATTATTGCTTTGATAATTGAATTAATTGATTTATTTGAGGTATTTATAGTGAATTCTGCCGCAGATTCATATAATGGTTCCCTATACTCTAAAACCTCCTTTATTTCTCTCAATGGATCTTTTTTATTTATAATTGGACGAGATTCTTTTCCATTTTTCACGACACGGTTATAGATCTCCTGAATTGGAGCTTTAAGTAAAACAATATAACAATTTCTTCTCAAATTACGTATGTTATCCGGGTTGAGTACGATGCCTCCACCACATGAAATTACCACTTTTTCTAAAAGCGAAACTTTTTCGCAAATTTCAGCTTCAAATTGTCTAAATGCATCCTCTCCATTTTCAGCAAAGATTTCAGGTATTGATTTGCCAGCTTGTCTTATTACTAACTCATCAGTTTCTATGAACTGATATTCATCACCTAAATTTTTAACTAACGCTTTTCCAACGGTTGTTTTTCCAGTGGCCATGAATCCGATGAGGGCTATTGAGCTTCTTTTCATTTTCTTAAAAAATTCCAAATATCAATTAATTTATTAAAATTATTCTTCCTGACTAAAACCATGCTTCCCAATAATCTTATCCTCTAAAGGGATGTAATTACCTGAAAGATATGCAAATATCTTCATTTTGGTTGGATCGATGTTATCATTAGAAATATATTCTTTATTACAATGGGTTGCTACTACCTCCCCAAAATAACAAACGTGTGAACCTAATTTAATACTCTTAATAACCTTACATTCCATATTTAAGGGGAATTCTTTGATCATAGGGACCTTAACGATGGATGCTTCCTCTTTTGTTAAATTTAAATTCTTCCATTTATCTTCATCTCTGCCTGATCTTGTTCCACAATAATCGGTGTTTTTTAATTGATCTATTGAGGGGTAATTTATTACAAATTCTCTGTATGATTCTATTAATTTATAAGAATGGCGTATTGGTTGTATAGAAATCGCAATTATCGGTGGATTTAAACACACCTTACCAATATAGGCTAAAGTTATTAAATTAGCTTCATTTCCCTTTCCAACAGATATTACAGCTGAGGGCATAGGAAAGAGAGTAACTTTAGGACTTAAAGCAACTTTTTCCATATCATTTTCTCCTCTTCAATCTGATATTTGCTAAATAATTATAAATGAATCTTATCCTTAAAATTATTAATAGTTATTAATTGATATTGCATTGAATAAATACTAATGAAAAATAGACTTACTGCTCATACTAAAATCCTGTGTATTTTAGGACATCCAATTACGCATAGTATGAGTCCCCTAATGCATAATATAGCTTTACAAGATCTTGATTTAGATTATGCCTATATCGCGTTTGATGTAGCTCCAAGTAATTTAAAAGGTGCTATAAAAGGATTGAAAGCGTTGAATGTAAGAGGGATTAACGTTACTATCCCCTATAAGGAAAAAGTAATGCCCTATTTAGATAGAATTGACAGTCTGGCTGAAAAAATTGGAGCAGTTAATACTATTAAGTTGGATGATGATCTTTTTCTTGGTAAAAATACCGATGCTGAGGGAGCTATTCAAGCCATAAATAATGCTGGAATAAACTTTTCAGGAAAAGATGTGCTCTTGATAGGTTCAGGAGGTGCTGCGAAAGCAATCTCCTATGCTCTTATACAGAACGTTAATAAATTAACTATACTTAATAAAACAGAGCAGAATGCTGTGAAATTAGCTAATAGGTTAAAAAAAGACTTTAAAACTACTATTTGGGCTGGCAAATTAAACAAAAAAATATTAGGTATAGAAATAGAAACAGCAGATATACTAATAAATGCGACTCCGGTTGGGATGTATCCTTATATAAATGAATCTGTCGTACCAAAAGAAATATTACATAAAGACCTATTTGTTTTTGATTTGCTTTATAATCCTTTAGAGACTCGACTTATAAAAGACGCTAAAGAAATTGGATGTAAAACATTAAATGGATTAGAAATGCTAGTAAATCAAGGAGCTTTAGCTTTTAAATGGTGGACAAATAAAACACCGAATAAAGATTTAATGAAAAAAATAATCAGTGAAAATTTGGTACACTAAAAATGTTAGGTAAAAATTTAACCATTATAGGTGGCTCTGGAGGAATGGGTATTGTTTTCTCACGATATTTTAAGAGTCATGGATTTGAAGTCACAATTAATGCACGTGATCGCGCTAAATTGAAGCACGTCGCTGAAAAATTAGGAATAAATTTTGAGATATCGCTTGAAAAGAGTGTTAAAAGTGCCGATATTGTAATGATATCGGTTCCAATAACCTCAACCGGTGAAGTTATAAAAAAGGTTACACCCCATTTAAAAAAAGATGCATTGATATGCGATATCGCTTCATTAAAGTCTGATATTTCGCAAATCTATAAAGAGGAATTAATTAAATATCCTATTAATTGCCTATCTCTTCATCCTATGTTTGGTCCAGGAATAAAAAATATGCAAAATTACATACTGCTCTTATTAAAAATTGATGGTACAAAGAATTATAATAGTCTTGTAAATGAATTACTTAAATTGTTTAAATCAGATGGATTAGTTATAATAGAAACGACACCGGATATGCATGATAGAAAAATTGCATTAACTCTGGGCCTTCCTCATATGTTAAATATCCTGTTTTTAAATTTATTAAAAAGATCCAATGAACCGCTAAATGAATTAACCCAGTTTACTGGTACAACTTTTTTACTTCAAAAAGTGTTTGCCGAGAGTATAATTCAAAGAGAAATGGAAATGTTCGGAGAAATTCAAATGGAAAATCCTGAATTTCATAAAGTACTTGTAAATTTGGAAAAAATTATTGGAGAATTTAGAACTATAATTGAAAATAAAGATAAAAAGAGATTTAATGATTTATTCACTCAAGCATTAGAATATTCTAAAGATGATACTCATTTTGAAAATTCATATACCTATTTTTATGAGTTTATGAAAATTTTAAAAAAAAAAGAAGTATAGAATATGGAAATGGAAAAATTTATTCTACACTTACACCACAGAAAGGACAGAATTTTCTCTCTCTCTCATCCAATTTGGTTCCACAATTATAACAGAACTTAGATTCTTTATTATTCCTATTTTCAGTGATATTTAGTTCCATATCACTAAGAGGCTCTTTAATTGGTTCAACAATTTTATTAATTTGATTTTCAAGCAAAACTGGTTTACAAATTGAGTTGCAGTGGATACATCGATTTGAATTTTTATCATAATACACCACAAGGTATATTAAAACCCCTAAACCTGCCGTAAAAATGAATAGAATGATTATAATCCCAATATCAAGATCCTCTCTTTTGGTCAAAACATTAGTTTGACATTTCTCACAGTACATGGTACTCATTTAACTTACCTCTATTATTTTTCAATTTTATATGGTTATAATCCTTAAGTTTAATATAGGGTAATCGATACTAAAATGATCTTTAGTCCAATGTTTATTGAAGGGAAGTTACCCTTTCAAGATTAGTAATATACTAAAAAATGTGTAGTTCAAATAATTTATATTTAAAAAATAACTATAAAAAAAAGCTTAGAGGATTCACAATGGAAGCATTAAATTCGTTCCAAGTTTATGGTCAAGGAACAAAAGGAGAACTTAACATTTTAGTAGATAGAATGTGGATCGATAATAATAGAATCTACTTTCGGGTTCTAAAAATCCTTTCAAGAGAAAAGAACCATCTTAGAAAAGAAAACAAGTTCAATATTTATTCAATCGATGAAAAACATTTATTTAGCATTCGTACCAGATTATATTTCTAAAATTGTCGCTATAAATTATATTTTTGTTCCACAGTGTGAGCAGAATTTCACATTAGAAGACTTCAATTGTTCTCCACAAAAGGGACAGTATTTAGGTTGTTCACTTTCAAAATGCTCTACTTTTTGAAGATCCTTAGATGAAATTGATTTATTTTGGGATATTTGACTAGGTTGAGAATATTGTGACGAACCACTCAAGATATGTGTATTACAATGGATACAGCGATCCTGTGGTTTTGAATAATAAATTACTAAATAGATTATTAAACCAATACCCCCGGTAAAGCATAATAGTAAAATTGCTATACCCCAATCAATATCTTTTCTCGTTAAAAGGACATCTTGGCCACATCTTGGGCAATATCCCGTAGGATTTCTTGTTGCCATCTTTTTTGACTACAAATTTTACTTAATTATTTAATACTAATTATATGATTATGATTACTTAAATATAATTTTCTTTAGTCAAATTTGAGTAACATATTAAAAAAGCGCTTCTTTATTATTATTTCGAAGGAAATAATTAATGATTTAAAGTAATCTTAACAATATTTCTCTATTAAATTCTATCATAATAAAAAAAGAATTGTTGCTAAAATTGAATCATAAATCAATGTTTCTTGTATTAGATGGAATAGATGGGAGTGGAACTACTACACACAGTAATCTACTTAAAGGATTTTTAGAAGCAAAAGGATTCAAAGCATATTTAACTCGAGAGCCATCTAATAGTGAAATAGGGCTCTTAATTAGAAAATATTTAAAAGATAAAAAAATTCCTCCTATAACAGATGCATTATTGTTTGCTGCTGATCGAAACCTCCATTATCATGGCGAAATTAAGGAAAAATTAGATCAAGGATACATAGTTATCTCTGATAGATATATTGAATCATCCATTATTTATCAATCTCTGCAATCGGATTTGATTACGATAGATTGGGTAAAAAGTATAAATAAATTTGTAGGACTCCCCGATTTAACAATAATTTTGGATATCGATCCGAAAATTTCATTAGCACGAAAAACACAACAAGATTTAGAAAAATTTGAGGATACTCCCTTTTTAGACAAAGTAAGAGCTCTTTATCTTGAACGTGCCAAAAAAGAGAAATATTTTGTTATAAATTCAAATGATATTATTGAATTCGTCCAAGACAAAATCCAAAAATTAGTTCTTCAAAAATTAAGAGAATTCGAATTTCAAATCTAACAGAAAATTTTACGAATAATAATAAAAAAGTAATTCTCCTCACTATGGATCAAGACAATTTAATATTTAAAAAGGGAAGACTGTATGAGTATGTCAAAAAGGTTTGTTTTCCCCGATTACAACCAGAGCAATAGCCATATATACTCATATCAAAAATGATACCCTAGATATGGGTGATCCTTCCATTTTGCTTCAAGCTTGCATTCTATTTAAAAAAGTTATATTAATGATTGATAAAGATTATAATAAATTATGTAAAAACGAAGAGCTTGTATGTGATATAAAATGAGTTTTACAATAGCAGAAAAAATATTTAAATCTCATTCTTCTTCAAATAAAATTGAACCAGGTCAATTTATTGAAGCTGAAATTGACCTTATAATGGTTCATGAACAATTAGGTGGAAGAATTCATAAAGAATATGAAAAATTAGAACTTAATAAAGTATGGGATCCTAACAAGATTTTCTTCATTTTAGATCATTGGGTTCCCGCACCAACAATATCTGCTGCTCAAATGCACCAAGATTGTCGTGATTTCGCTGAAAAATATAAATTCGTTCATAAAATGGGTATGGATAAAGGTATATGTCACCAAGTTTTACCAGAATTAGGATTTTCACGACCAGGAATGTTGATAGTTGGTTCAGATAGTCACACAACTACATATGGCGCTTTTAATTGTTTATCAACCGGAATTGGTGCAACCGATGTAGTGATGGTATTTGCTACGGGATCATTATGGTTTAAGATTCCGGATTCTTACAAGGTTAATTTATCGAATAAATTAAACGATGGAGTTATGTCAAAAGATTTTATCCTAACTTTTATTGGGGATATCTCTACTAAAGGAGCGATTTACAAATCACTCGAATTTCATGGAGATGGTGCTGAAAATCTTTCGATTGATTCAAGAATGACAATTTCTAATATGGTTGTTGAAGCAGGAGCAAAATTCGGAGTATTTTTACCAGATAATAATTTAGAAAAATGGATACAAGAACGAACAAAGAAACCATATAATATTGTAAAACCTGATAAAGATGCAGAATATGAACAAGTTTTTGAATATGACTTATCAAAGATTACTCCTGTTGTAGCTAAACCTTCAAATCCAGATAATTTAGCTTATATAGAAGAAGTTGAAGGTTTAGCCATCGATCAAGCCTTTTTAGGTAGCTGTACAAATGGAAGAATGGAAGATTTACGTATCGCAGCAAAAATTTTAAAAGGAAATAAAATAAATCCCAAAAATAGAATGATTATAACCCCTGCTTCGAAAGAAATTTATTTAAGTGCATTAAAAGAAGGTCTAATTGAAATTTTCTTAGAATCTGGTGCCATTGTGACAAATTCTACCTGCGGCGCATGTATAGGAGGTCATCTTGGCGTACTAGGGCAAGATGAAATTTGTATTAGTAGCACAAATAGAAATTTCATTGGGAGGATGGGAGATCCAACCTCTCAAATATACTTAGCATCTCCAGCAACAGTTGCGGCATCCGCATTAAATGCCAAAATCACAGATCCAAGAGAGGTGTTGTCTTAGTGGAATATATAGAGGGACATGCTTATTTAATGGGAGATGATATTAATACGGATGATATAGTTCCTAGCCACACTTTAACCATGAGAGAACCAATCGATATGGCTAAACATACTTTAGAATTTATCGATCCCGATTTTGTAAAAAAGGTCAATAAGTTAAATATAATAATTGCAGGTGAAAATTTTGGAACAGGAAGTTCACGTGAAGAGGCGGTCAATGTATTTAAGCTTCTTGGGATAAAAGCAATTATAGCAAAATCATTTGCGAGGATTTATTTTAGAAATCTGATAAATACGGGAATACCTGCTATAACATTGAATTGGGAAGAAAATAATTTTAGTTCTGGTGATTTGATAAAGATTAAACTTAAAGAAGCTATTATTGAAAATGAATCTAAAAAAGTGAAAATAGAGTTTAAAAGCTTATCAAAATTTATTATGGGGATATTAAATGAAGGAGGAATCATCAACAAATTAAAAAAAAGATTTAAAAATTGACTTCTACATTAAATTTTGTAATTCCTCTTGAATTTTTTCAATTCTTCTTTTTGATTTCATCAGAATCTCTGTTTTTCCGTATTTTAAAAACCATTTTTGAAATCTTTGTTCAATACTTACATCTTTCGTTCCAGCTGTATGTTTATCTGCTAAGCATATTATTTTCTCTTCAAGAGATTCAGGAATATAATCTTTTTCTGGTAAATTAAGGAATTTTGCATCTTCTTTATCTAAACCCCCTAAAATATGCGTTTCACATATGCGAGTAAGATTATTTGGGAACCCTCTTTCTCTTAAAATTTCTCCTCCGATTAGTGCGTGTTTAAAACCATGGGTTTTAGCTCTGCCTATATCATGCAATATGGCTCCAATCTCAACTAGCTCAAAGTTAACTTCCGCTTTCTTAATTTTGTATGCAATTTCTAAAGCTTTTTCAGCAACCTTTAAAGAGTGGCGCCGTACTTGATATGGGACCTTCAATTTTTTAAGAAGTTCGAATGCGGTTTCCCTAGAGGGGAGTATATCTTCAATTACCATTACAATTTATAAATTATCATATCCTTTAAGTTTTAGTCATTACCCATTAACGCTTTATTTGATAGAAAAAAGCCTCTATTTAAAGAGTAAACAATAAACATTTACATCAAAAATTAGCTTAAATAGAGTGAATATTCATTATTTAATAACTATTTTCATAGGGCCCACTTAGAAAACCACCAAGAGCTCCTCCGAGTATTGCTCCTAAAATTGCTGTTAAAATACCACCAATTGTGGCAGATAATTGAGCTCCTTGAAATAATGCCATTAAATCTTCCCCAGAAATTACACTTAGTAAAATCCAGACTAACACATCCGTAATTATCACAATTGTACTTGCAATTAATCCTCTTTTAAATCCTTTAGAAATTGTACCACTCAAAAACCCAATAAAGATACTCGCTAAAAGTTGGGGAGCAAAGAATTCAAAGAATGTAGGAGTTTCAAGGAAAAATGATATGAGATCAAACTTAAAATTAGCGCCGATCATCAAAATCACAACTTTTAATGGATCTGAACTGCTAAATAATTGGATTTGCATTATAATATCTTCCATCGTGAAGAAAAAAGCGGTAAAAAAACTAAAACATACACTAGCAGTAATTCCTATTAATAATCTGTAAGAGACCATTATTAAAACCCTAATTTCATAATTAACTATCCAATTATTATAAACAGATTTTATAAATATCTTTAATAATTGGAATATATTAAATCTTTAGTTCAAAGCGAATTAGGAGATTTCTTTTAATAAAATATTAAAATTATGATGTTTTATTAAAGATAATTAAGTTCATTATATTGATAAAATAAATATTCATAACTTAGGTCGATACATTGGCTAGAAAGAAGAAAAAAACAGAAGAACAAGAAAAACAAGAAAATGAGAAGATCGATGAGGAAATAGATTTAAAGCTCTCAGAAGAGTTAGATATTGATTTCGAAGAAGATTTTGAAGAGGATCTTGATTTAGAAGAGGAGCTTGATTTATTAGATACTGAAGATTTAGAATCTGGTTTAGAACCCCGTGAAAAAATCATTGATAAAGATGAAGAGAAAAAGCAACTATATCTCAGTTGCGGAATTCATATTGGCACTAAATTATTATCTGGGGATGCTCGCCGATTTATTTATAGGCAAACAAATTATGGTTTGTATGTAATTGATTTGACAAAAACAGATGAACGTTTAACTATCGCAGCTAAATTCTTGAGTAAATATATCGAAGAAGGAAGTGATAGAGTAATTGTTACTTCTGTAAGACGATATGGAAAAGAACCCGTTAAAAAATTCTGTCAAGTATTAGGTTGTAAGGCAATTACCGACAGATTTATTCCTGGATCTCTTACTAATCCGCTTATTGATGATTACATTAAAGATGCTTCTGTTGTTGTAATTGTTGACCCTCATGCTGATAAGGTTATTTTGAGAGAAGCCAAGCTTGCTAGAATTCCCGTTGTAGCCTTATTTGACACTGATGATACGCTTGATGGTATAGATCTCGCAGTCCCTGCAAATAATCGAGGAAAGAAAGCTTTAGGATTAGCATTCTGGTTATTAGCAAGACAAATTCTACTTGAATTAGGAAAAATTTCAAGTGAAGAAGAATTCAAATATACGTTAGAAGAATTTACCTCTAAAATTGTTCCAATGTATCGTCAGGAATAAATAGAAAATTTGAATTTATTTTCTTATTGCTTATAATTTTCATCTCTATTTCAATTTTAAAGTTAACCTTATCCTATCATTCTTCTTTTATTCAATGAATGACAAATTTTTAATCAATCATAATTTTTCTTTATATAAGAGAAATTAATTAAATATTTTTGATAAATAAATGAAAAAGATTATCGCATTCGCAGGAAAAGGTGGTGTTGGAAAAACTACGTCTTTAGTTTTATTTCTTAAATATATTCTTGATAATAAAAAACCTCAAGATATCCTTGTTATTGACTCAGATCCAGATGCTAATGTGGCTGATGTGATTGGTCGAGAAATCCAGTTTTGTGATACAATTGGTGGAAAGATGAAGGTACTAAAAGATAAGATACAGAGTATGAAATTATCACCTAACACTCCCAAAAACCAATTAATTGAATCGGATGTCTATAATTGCTTAATAGAAATGGATGATTTTGATCTATTGGAAATGGGAAGGCAAGAAGGCGAGGGGTGTTACTGTTTTATTAATGATGTGTTAAAAAGAGTTATTGATACACTTTCTATAAACTATGATATTACGTTACTTGATTCTCCCGCTGGTTTGGAACATTTTGCGCGAAAGACAGGTAGGAATGTAACGGATCTAGTTATTGTTTCTGATCCTTCAAAAATGGCAATACATACATTAAAACGAATTCTTGAGATTACTGATGAATTACAATTGAAGTTTGAAAATATTTGGGTATTAGGAAATAGATTTCCAGAGGATTTACAAGATGTTTTAGAAAAAGAAGTTATTGAGACTAGGAAAGATAGAGTAAAGTTGCTTGGTTTTATCTCGGGGAATGATGAAATCGCTAAAATCAATTTAACTGGAGGTAATTTATTAGAGATATCAAGTCAAAACGCCTCCTATCTACAAGCAAAAAAGATTTTTAGTAAAATAATTTAGTTTTTTTAACTTATTATCCTATTATTAAATAAAATCATTAAAATTAAATTCTTATTTCTAAATGAATTTATATTCTTCAAATATAGAAATATAAATCTGGTTGTTTCAAATGGTCAAATATACTGGAGGCGAAATAATCGCTAATTATTTAATTAAAGAAGGAGTGAAACATGTCGTTGGGATACCGGGCCATGGTAATCTACCTCTAGTTGATGCTTTTTTTAAGAATAAAGATAATTTGCACTTAATCCAACCTAAACAAGAAATGGCTGCAGTACATTTAGCAGTTGGATATTATAGAATCACAGGAAAACCATTGTGTGTCTTTACTTCTATTGGTCCTGGTGCAGCAAACACTGTTATTGGCTTAGCAGATGCCTATGTAGATGGTTTTCCCGTTTTATGTATCACAGGTGATGCCCATACCCATATGAGAGGAAAAGGAGTGCTACAGGAAATCGAACGAAAGAGAGATTCCGATTTTCCTCGAATCCTTGAACCTGTTACAAAACGAAGTTGGCAAGTATCCAACATAAATCAATTGCCAACGATAATGCAGCGTGCATTTAATCAAATGTTAACTGGAAGAAGAGGTCCTGTACATATTGATTTACCTATGGATGTACAAGCTGAAGCTATCGATGCTGACATTCCGGAACCAAATCAACGAAGAGCAGGGGGTAGGATATTAGGTGATCCAAAATTAATCGAAGAAGCTGCTACGCTTTTAAAAACTGCTAAAAGGCCGGTTTTATTTCTAGGCGGGGGTGTACTTACATCTAATGCATCAAAAGAGGTTAAGAAGTTAGCTGAGTTAATAGGTGCTGCTGTAGTAGTTACAATGATGGGAAAAGATGCGTTTCCAAATGACCATCCCTTATTTTGTTGGTCTGCCGGTTCAAAAGGAACAAATATTGGATTAAATATGACAACAAAAGCAGACGTAATACTAGCGGTTGGTTGTAGATTTGCAGATGAAACAGCAAGTTCGTATAAAGAAGGTGTAAGCTTTTCAATTCCTCCCACAAAATTAATTCAAATTGATTTAGATCCGCATGAAATTGGTAAAAATTATCCAGTTACGGTTGGAATCTATGGAGATGCTAAAGCCTGTTTAAACCAGATTATTGAAGTATTAAATAAACATAAATATTCTCGAGATTATGAAAAATTTGCATACTTTAAAGAAATACAAGAGGAAAAGAAACATTGGTTTGAATTTCTTAATAAAAATCGAGATGACTTAAAAGTACCAGTCATGATCTCCACAGTACTTAGAGAAGTAAGAAAATTTTTTGAAAGAGATGCAGTAATTGTCACAAGTTCTGGTAATGTACAAGCTCAAATGCTTCAAGAGTTAGAATTTTACGAACCCAGAACTTGTTTAACAGCAGGGGGGTTTTCAACAATGGGGTATTCCGTTCCTGCTGCTATTGGAGCTAAGATAGGCTTAATAGATATTGGTAAATCAGATTGTCAAGTCGTAGCGCTTATAGGAGATGGTGATTTTATGATGACTATCTCAGAATTATCTATAGCAGTACAATTAGGATTAGATAATATTTTCTTTGTAGTGTTAAACAATTATGGTTGGATTGCTATTAAAGATTTGCAGCAAACTGCCTTTGGAGAAGATAGAGGGTATGGAACTGCCTTTGAAGATAAAGATGGTAAACCTTACTCTCCTGATTTCAAACAAATAGCTGAAGGATTTGGTTGTTACTCTGAAAAACTTTCTACAAAGGAAGAGATAATTCCTGCACTAGAAAGAGCTAACAAATCTGGAAAACCTGCAGTAATTGAAATACTTGTCAATAGAACCTACCCTTTCACAGGATCACCTGCTGTAGGATGGTGGGATGTGCCTATACCTGAATATTTGAAAGATCGAAGAGAGAAATATAAAGAAGAAAAAAAAGGTGAAAAGATCTAAAATTTAATCAAACCTTTTTATATGTTGAATATTTCTTGTCTAAATTTCTTTTCAACCTTTCAGGGAAATTATATTTCATCGTATATAAATTGAAAATAAGATCATCAATTTTCATCTGTTCTTTTTCATAATTATAATTGTCATTTTGTTTTAATTGTATTAAAATTTCCTTCACATAATTCTCAACCATTAATTTGGTTTTAGAGTCTGGTAAAATGAATGGTAAAGCATGAATTCCTGATAATTGAATACTATTAGTATTATTGATTATACCTTTCGCTAGGTAATTATAAAGAGAGCTATTCAACAAACCTAAAGCATATTCAATAGAAATTTCACTATTTTCAACAATAAAACCGATAGCCTTGTTTGAATCCCAATAACAACCCTTTGGCATATAACGCGCTGCTAATCTTGAACTAATACCACTTATAATTAAACCTTCCTTTTCAAAAGGAACATTATTAGGTATATCATATTTAATTTTAGAACTTTCATTCCATTCTAAAGCTTCCATTATAGGGCGATAATATTGTTCTGATCCTCCTCTTTTAAAATATGGTTTCCAATTCTCTCTTTTTAATTGGGTATTTGAAATAATTCTGTATTGAACGTTAGAATCTATAATCTTTGAATTTCGTTTAGTAAATATTCTTGCTAAATCTGTTCCTTCAATAGCCGCTATGTATTTTCTATTATTATGTGTATGCATTCCAATATATCCTTTGATAAAATTTTTTAATTTAGGCGCACTTCCAAATAGATTTATGACTTGTGGTTCTATATCTATATAGAAAATATTAAATGGTAATGAAAAATAGTTTTTTTGAGGAATTTCATACATTTTTTTCGGACTCCAGTAATCCTCCTCATTTTCCACTCGTGCAACAACTTTTATTCTATTATTCAAACGGTTTTTTCTATCGTCTTCTTTCGAAGCTTTTGTTAAAATTATAATAACTGGACTCGTACTGACTTTTTGATTAGAAAATAAATCTTGAGGCGCCAATAAAAGTTCATTAATTAGACAATTTTCGAGAATAAATTTTCTTAATCGCTTATGAGTGCTTAAAGTCAGAAAAGAATCACTAGTTATGAAACCTAGCTTTCCTCCCTCTTTTAAACGCCAGATACTATTTACTATAAACATTGAATAGGTTTCATGGGCATTAATTTTCCCATAAATCTTTTTTAATTCCTTCCTATTATCTTTTATATAGCTACTTGATTTATTTAGATAGGGCGGATTTCCAATAATAAAATCATAATTATTATAATCACTTTCCTTGATTGCTAAAAGTGTGTCTTGTTGTAAAAATTTTATTCCTAAAGAGTTTAAAGCTCTTTTATGATTAGGGTTAATATCAAATGCATAAATTTGTTCTTTCTTTAGACCATTTCTTAATAATACCTCTACAAATATTCCTGGTCCAACACAAGGGTCTAAAATTAATTGATCATCTTTAATCTCACCCAATCTTGAAATAATATATTCCACAGTTTTGTATGGAGTAAAAATTAACCCCAATTCTTTATCATTTAACTTTTTTGGCATTCAATTCATCCAGTTCTTTGACATTCCTAATTATTACTTCGCAAAGAGATCTTAATAATTTTGGATCAACTTTCTCGAGATTATCATCACTGGAATGCATGAAGTTATATGATCCCAGATCTCCAAATTCGATTCCTTGATAGAACTTCTTTTTTAAGAAATACCCATCAGAATGAGTTCCTAATATAATTTTTTTAGGATTTTCGAAAATCCTTAACCCTTCTTTATTATTGATAAAGCTCTTATAAAAATCTAGATATCCTTCTGGCTTATACCAACTGTCGAATATTGTCACATTTTTTCCAATCGCATCAAAGTTAATTATAATTATGGAATCTTTATCAAAGGCTTCCATAACTTTATAAAAATTGCGAATACCCATAGTTCCACATTCCTCACTTCCGGTGAATACAAACCAAGTAGTAAAGCTATTTAAACGAGAGTTTTCGTTTTTAAAATACTTTAGTAGCTCATAAACACACGCAATTCCAGATGCATTATCAACAGCACCAAAAGAACTATTATTAGTAGTATTTAAGAGTAATATTATCATAGATACTCCATTAAAAATAATTGGAATTGAACCAATTACTAAATAAATTACGAGAAAATAATTAGAAAATAAACCTCTTACGATAATTATCCCAACACTAATCAAAAGAGTAAAAACCCACGTTCTTGTTGCTCTTACACGGTCTGAAATTGAAAATTTTTGCCCTTTAGAATCAAGGTGACAGAAGAAAAAAAGATTCTTTATTCTACTATCTTCATTATTAACACTAGAATTTCTTGAGGATAACTTCACATAAAGGTTGGCAGAATCTAGATATTTATAAAATTTGACTTTTTCAGGCTTTTTCATAATAAAAATCAATATTATAATAAGAATAATTAAAATTATCGAACTTATCACTATACCGGGAATTTGAATGAAGAAAAATAAGAACACAATTAACAAAAAACCTAAGAAAAAGAGAATCTTAGGATAAACTCGACTAAAGAATGTTGTGAATTTAAATTCTTGAACCTCAGGGGTTAAATCTAAATCTTTTATCTTCTTCAGAGCTAAATTGAATGCCTTTTTTTCCCATTGAGTCCCTGATAACCTCGGAAAAGAAAATTCTTGCAAAATTTCTGTAATCTTCTGCTCATTTATCATGATTAACACCCAAATATGCTCCGTATTTAGCAGAGCACACAATTTTGCTATATAAACCTAAATAACCACTTTTTATTTTTTGTTCAGGCTTTTTCCACTTTATTAGTCGTTTTTTTAATTCTTCATCTGATAATATTACATTAAGTTTCCGCTCATCAATATTAATTTCAATTTTATCTCCATCTTGGATTACTGCGATTGGGCCTCCTTCGTATGCTTCTGGACAAACATGTCCGATACATGGGCCTCTAGTTGCTCCAGAATACCTACCATCTGTAACCATAGCAACCGATTCTCCAAATCCCATACCTACTAAAATTGCTGCTGGTATTGATAATTCTCTCATCCCAGGAGAGCCTTTTGGTCCTTCATAACGTATTACTAATACATCCCCCTCCTTTATGTGGTTTGATAATAATGCTTCTTTAACTTGCTCTTCTGATTCAAATACTCTTGCAGGGCCTATATGTTTTCGCATTTTTAATGATAAACCACTTTGTTTTATGATAGCTCCATCTGGTGCTAAATTTCCTTTTAAAATAGCGATTCCCCCTTCAGATGAAATTGGGTCATCAAAATTTCTAATGATTTGATAATCATCAAAGGTGACATTTTTGAGATAATCTTCTAATGAAGGGCCTCTAACATTTAAAATCGATAAATCAAGTATCTTCTCTAATTTTTTCATTAAGACTTGTACACCCCCAGCTTTATGGAACTCTGAAATATTATATTCAGAGGCGGGCTTAAATTTAGCAAGTAAAGGAACACTTCGACTTAATTTATCAAAATCAAAATGGTTTAAGTTCCCTCCAATTTCATGAGATAACGCACACATATGAAGTACCATATTTGTAGAACCTCCAAATGATAATGCTACTTTACATGCATTCTCTATTGATTTTTCTGTAATAAGATCTAGAGCCCTCAAATCTTTTTTAATTAAATCCATGATAACTTTACCGGTTTCCTCACTTAAATCCTCTCGCTTTTTGCTGACAGCACTTAAAGTTGCACATCCTGGCAAAGATAATCCCATTGCTTCAACGATACATGCCATGGTATTTGCTGTTCCCATCATATTACAAGCTCCCGGAGAACAACATGTTTGGGATTCTATTAGAA
>CAYUTF010000018.1:47278-49284 GCA_964447495.1 uncultured archaeon | reverse complement strand
TTAAATTTCTTTCTTATCGTCGTACTGGAAAACTTACTGGTTTTTTCAATTAGAAATTGAGTAAAGATTTTCTTGTTCTCTAACGTCTGTCCAATATAGTAAATTAATCCTGCTGTAAATGCTTTATAATTCATATTTTGAATTTCTTTATAAGCAATTTGATTAAGAATTTTATTTGCTCTTAATTGCATTTCAAGTTTTATTTTATGAAAGTCTGATTTATTTTTAAGATATGGTTTAACACTTTCATAAGGAATGTTATTTAAATCTTTTTGAAACAAGATTTTAATCTTTTCTTTGATCTCATTTTCCAATTCTTCCGATGTTTTAAATTGTTTATTAAAGAGGTCTTCAGTACGTTTTAGTTTATGCATAGCATTATTAAGCATTTTTTTATTGATTTTATGTCCTAATTCTTGTGCGGCATGTATATATCCTTCTACTCTGATATTTGTAGTGTCTTTTATCGCCATCCATAAGATTGCAAGAAAAATGATAACCATATTCTGATAGGTATGTCGATGGTATTTATTATATCTGAGATATCGATCCTTTATTTCTTGATATTTTACATTGTCAATGTTTAATCCTATTCCATAGCTCTTAAAAAGTTCTATAGTCTTCTTTTGTTCAGTAAAACTCGATTGATAGTCTCTAAACCACTTGTTTAACGTATTAATCTTATCATATTTTTGTTTTATTTTTGGATCTTGCATAGCTTTAGAATCATTTTTTCGAAGTCTCCTCTCGTAATCATATTGGGAATCGGAATAAAATCGAGAGTTAATACTCTCTTTATAGGGAATTTTTTCATCTAATATTAGACCACAATCTTGACAAATGAGGTCTCCCCCTTCTTCTTTAACATTTAGATGTTTACACTCTGAATTTCCGTTGTTTTTATGGTTTTTATTTTTCAAAATAAAATCAACAAGACGAATTTGATAAATATGTGAAATTTCACTAAATTCAGAAGAAATAATATGATAAATTTTTATTTAAATTTTTATAAAATGACTTCAAAATTAATATTAGTACGATTATTTAATTTAATATATAATTAAGAAAAAGAGTATTATATTATGAAACGTAAATTGGTTCTTAAATATTTAAAGCTTTTTAATGTAGGTTTTTGTTTAGTTTCGGGCTTTGAATTCATTGGATTCATGATTTTAAGTTTCTTTATACCTATTAATCTGAATAGTCAAGTGTATACGATTCTTTCATTAATATTTACTTCAGGATTAAGCCCTATTCATATGTCTATTTTATGGATACTACTTTTTTCTTCGATTTGTTTCTTACTTATTCTTGCGATAATATTAATTGTCATTGCGAATAATGAAAAAATTGAAAATAAAACAATTGCAAAGATGTTACTCTCTTCAGGTATGTTTATCATAATTGGAAATTTTCTAAAATTAGAGGCAATTTATGTACTGGCAAAAACTACAATTGATCCCCTTGGGATACCCATCATTTTTGAACTTGCATTATATAATCCATCAGTAACACCGTTTTTGGGAGCAGTACTTTGGATCTATTTTACTGCATCAGTATGCGTTTATTTAACTTCAGGATTAATTTTTGCTGCAATTGGATTAAAATGGATGTTACTACTAGAGAATAAAAAATTATAATAAATAGGGAAAAGATTTCAATACAAGATACTAAAAAAGGAAAATAAAAATAAGTATATATTAAATTTTTATAGATAATTTGCTTTTTATTTGCTTGGCTCTCGATCTTAATGTTACTTCTGTGATTTTTGCAATATCTGCTACCAAACTCTGAGTTTTACGGATTGAGCCGTCTTTCGCAGCAATATATATGCAAGCAGCTGCTAGACCTTTCGGATCTTTACCAGTACGCTTTAAACCATTTTCTGAAGCTTCCCTTAACATATCAATAGCGCATTTTTGAATATTCATTGGTAAATCAAGTTCATTTCCAAATCGAAACACTAAACTCTCCGCAGTAATCGGTTGATATCTTAAACCTAATTG
>CAYUTF010000018.1:28925-47178 GCA_964447495.1 uncultured archaeon | reverse complement strand
CAAATCGAAACACTAAACTCTCCGCAGTAATCGGTTGATATCTTAAACCTAATTGGGGTAATACTTCTCGAATGATCATAGCTAAACTTCT
Source organism: uncultured archaeon (assembly GCA_964447495.1). Classification (GTDB taxonomy): domain Archaea; phylum Asgardarchaeota; class Lokiarchaeia; order Sigyniarchaeales; family SOKP01; genus SOKP01. The sequence goes on along the minus strand of CAYUTF010000018.1, from coordinate 47,087 downwards.
ATGTACGGTACGTCTTGGAGTTAATGATGCTTCACATACCTCATCCAATAATCGGGGAAAATCATGAACGCGAATTGCAGCATATAACGACCCTGCAATAAAACCATTAATTGATCTCCCCATTGTTAACTTTTTCTTAGCAACAATACTGTAGATTTTCCAAGCAGTTTCGGAGATATATTCAGGGATATTTAATTTAGAAGTGAGCATTTTAAGTTTAGGTTTTGCTTCCCAAAAATTTCTCTCAATACTTGATATTAAGGAATTTTGGATTTTAGAGAGCCGTGAAAATAATGCTTGCTCCTTAGGTCCAATAGATTTGCCCTTTGAATCGGTCTTGGTAGTTGGGAGCATGGTACGTGGCCCAAAGTCCCTCCATCTCGGTTCAGTCCTCCGTCTACTCTGGATCTCTTCTATGGTGTAGGCTCTCCGTTCATTCCCGACATAGGTTCTCGCAACAATTAAACCACAATTCAGACAGACTTTATTACCGTCTCTTTCTTCAATACAAGGATTTTCACAGCATTCATTAAGTAGCAAATTATCTTGATCAATATTCTTACTTCTGATGAGATCACGATAATTATTGTTCATTTTAAATCCCAAGTACAATGATATAAGTTGTCATTTCTTCACATTATAACTAAAGGTTTGTATAAAAAAGAAGACTATATTAGATTTATAATAAGAATATATTATTCCAATCACATTTATAAATCTTTGTCTCGAATTTAAAAGTTTTATAATGTATTCTACACAAAAGGGGAATTTAATGGGATTTTGTTCAATGGGATATTAAAAGCATCAAAAATTTAATTAAAAAGACACTTAATTAATAATAAAAAGTGGGATAGTAGTTATGGATTTTTATGATGTTATTAAGAAACGGAGAAGCCATCGTTTTTATAATAAAGAAATGCCTACCAATGAATAAATAGAGAGAATTTTTAATGCAGCTCGTTTAGCTCCAACTTGGGCTAATATGCAAGGTATGGAATACATAGTAGTAAAAAACTCAGAACTTGTTAAGGCTGTATGGGAAGCGATTAATCAGAAAAATAAATTCATCAATGCCCCTGTATTTATTGTAGGGATTATTCCTGAATCGAAGTCAGGTACTAACCATAATGGAGAAAAATATTACCCTGTAGATTTTGGAATTTGCTTTGAACATTTAATTCTCGCAGCAACCGCAGAAAATTTAGGAACTTGTTGGATTGGCTATTTTAATGAATCCAGAATTAAAGAGATTTTAGAGATTCCTAAAAAGTATCGCATATTGGGGCTTACTCCTTTAGGGTATCCTGCCAAACAAAAAGGAGAAGTAGAGGATAGAGTTCCCTTAATGAAAATTGTTCATTATGAAAAATTTTAAGAAATTTTCTTTTTCTTTATTTTATTTGATTAATAATATTTTAAGGTAAGAATAAAATAAATTCTATCCATATCTTAAGTATGAATATTGTAAGAATTGATTTGAATACAAATGAGATTATCATTGAAAAGATCAAAGAAAATTCTAAATATTATCTATTAGGGTCTAGAGGCTTGACTTCTCAAATTGTTCATGATGAAGTCCCACCAAGATGTGATCCCCTTGGTCCAGAAAATAAGCTTATAATCGCAAATGGTCTTTTAGCTGGAAGCCCTTTCCCGAATTCTGCAAGAACTTCTATAGGGGCTAAAAGCCCATTAACAAATGGAATAAAAGAAGCGAATGTAGGTGGTCGTTCTGCTATGATGTTAGCTCGATATGGAATTAGAGCCTTGATTTTTGAAAATCAATCTCTTTCTCTTAAAATTGTATTAATCAATGAAGAAGGGATACATTTAATCCCATATGATGAGTATTCTGGGTTAGGGAATTATGAGCTTCATAAAAAGTTATTAAGCAGGTACGGAGAGAAAATAGGGATATACTCTATTGGTCCTGCTGGAGAATATACGATGAGAGCAGCAAGTATTGCCTCTAACGATCTTGAGGGTTACCCTAGCAGACATGCAGCAAGAGGCGGTTTAGGCGCTGTCATGGGCTCAAAACGAATAAAAGCGGTCGTAATTTGTCCAACGAAGACTTCAAAAGTGAAAATGTATGATCTTAAAAAATTTCGAGAAGTATCAAAACCTTTTGCTCAAACTTTAGCTCGTACAAAACAAAATTTTTCACTCTTTGGAACTCCCATGATGATGAAAGGTATGAGCGGATATGGAGGGTTACCCACACAAAATTTTAGCAAAGGGTCATATTCAGATGTTGATAAAATTTCCGGAGAGAGATTACATGAAATAATCATTTCTCGTGGGGGTAAAAAGAAATTAGCTTGTTGTCCTACCTGCGTCATTAAATGCTCGAATTTAGTAGTTGATGAGGAAGGTAATCATATTACTTCAAGTTTTGAATATGAGACAATGGCACTTAACGGGTCTAATCTAATGATTAATGATATTGATAAACTCGCTCAAATCGATCATTATTGTGATGATGTGGGAATTGATACCATAGAATTTGGAGGCACGATAGGAATTGCTATGGATTTAGGTAAAATTTCTTGGGGTAATGCAGATAAAGTTATTGAAATTTTAGATAGTGAGATTAGGAATAACACAAATCATGGAGTAGTCTATGGAAATGGAGTTAAAAATATTGGAGAAAAATTAAATGCCCAGCGTATTCCTCATGTTAAGGGGCAGGGAATCTCGGGATATGATCCACGAGTTTTTAAGGCAATGGGCGTGACATTTGCTACATCCCCCCAAGGAGCAGACCATACCAGTGGGGCGGCTATTGCTGGCCGAAGAGCAAGCCAACATAAAATCTATGGAGAACTAACAGACAATAAAGGGAAACTCGATTTATCATTCGAATTACAGATATATACCGCAGTACTAGACTCTTGTGGAACATGCTATTTCATCGGACCAAGCTATGAGACTATGGAGATTATTACAAATGCCCTTAACGCCATGTATAATTTAAATCTAACAAGAAATGATGTTATACATATCGGAGAGGATATTCTCAAAACTGAGCTTGAATTTAATAAAGAAGCAGGTATAACTTCTGAAATGAATAATGTTCCTGAATTTTTCAGAAAAGAACCTTCTAGCCCAATAGAATTAACATACTCTGTTAAAAGAGAAGATTTAAGAGAATTTTGGAAGAGATTAGGACATCATACCTATTAAATTATAATTTTTTAAATTCTAATATTCATTTGCTAGTTCTTTAATAGTAGCAAGAGTGAATTTTCCATCCAATTCAACACATTTTTTATAATCCTCTTGAAGCCAAAGAAAGGTCCACTTTTGTATCAAATGTAATTTAAATACCCTTTTTTTCTCATAATCAGCTCAATACACAAGATTGATATGTATAGGATATTATATGAACATAAAATTACCAAAAATGAAATTAGGATATCAAAAGTATTAATTATAAAGTAAAGAAATATAATCAATATTATATTCGCAATTAAAAATGAAAGAATAGAAAAATATTTCAATTTTTTAAAGATAGACAAACATGAATGCCAAGAGTAAATCAAAAGTAGATTTGAGGCAAGAGTGAGAATAAAGATTAGATTTAATACATAATTATTTATTAATATTAGGGTGAAAGTGACTGCTATCAATGAAATAACTATTAGTAAGAAACTAATAGTCTTAAGATTTTTTTTAATAAAATCCCATTCTAGTTTCAAGCTAAAACTAAAAGATATTGTTAAGAAAATAATACTGAGCAACATTAAATAAATGATCAAATGGTTAATAAGAAAAAAATCTAAAATAAATAAACCACATAAGACTATAAATAACATAAAGGATGCAAGTAATCGTAGTATTGTAATTTTTTTCGCATTAATTTTCATAGTGATAACAAATTAATGTTTAGGAAAGAATTAATAGTTTTATAAATAGGTTCTTACTGCAATATTTAAGGTGACTAAAATGCGAATAGGAGCTCATATGAGTGTTTCTGGAGGGAAATTTAAAGCATTAGAAATGGGTAATGAATTAAAATGTGAATCCATCCAAGTTTTTATTAGAAATGTTCGTGGATGGACCTCTAAACTCCTGGATGAAGAGGAGATCACTCAATTTTTAGAGAAAAGAAAAGAAATTAGTAATATCTGGCCTATAATAACTCATAATAGCTATTTAATTAATCTTGCTAGTATAGAGCAAGAAAAATTAGATAAATCTTATTTAGCAATGTTAGATGAATTAAGAAAGGCAGATCAGTTAAAGATTGAATATGCAAACATGCACCCTGGAAATAAAAATGAAGATGAAGCAGATGAGCCAGCTTTATCTCGAATTACTATTCAATTAAATAAGTTAATTGAAGCTACAAAAGATTCCAAGGTGATTATACTCCTCGAAACTACAGCAGGCCAAGGTAATGATGTTGGATATAAATTCGAACATATGAAATACATAATTGATAAAGTTAAGGATAAAAACAGAATAGGAGTCTGTTTTGATACTGCACATTCATTTGCAGCTGGTTATGACTTCACTACAAAGAAAAAGTATGAATGCATGTTGGACACTTTTAACGAAATTATAGGATTAAAATATCTATACGCATTCCATTTAAACGATTCTCAAAAAGGACTTGGTTCTAAAGTTGATCGCCATACTCATATAGGACAGGGAAAAATAGGTAAAGTACCTTTTGGGTTCTTTATTAATGATGATCGTTTTACTAATCATCCAGGCATTTTAGAAACCCCTAAAGGTAATGATATGAAAGAAGATATTATGAACATTGCCATTTTGAAGTCGTTAAGAGAGAAATAAACATCATTCTACTTCAAACCACACAGGAGTTTTATCTAAAACAAGACCATTATAATTGACTGTTAATTCTTCTCCTTTAGCAATATTTTTTATTGCCATAAATTCAATAGCTTTACTATCATAATCATAAAGATATTTTACATTAGGTTTATATGAATGATTAATAAATTGACTGATACTTAATGTTATAGCATTTTCGAATTCAGGTAAATGTTTTGGATCTTCCCATACATAACAGTAATGATATAAAATCGTGTTGCAAATTTTCTTATATTCTTTATTGGGAATTGGTACTACATTAGCTATATCAATAACGTTCCCTTTTTTAATATCCTTTTTAGCAAAGGCACCTCTTCCTTTCTTTTCTGAGATATATTTTACTTCAATGTATTCATGCACAGTAATCACTAAACTATTGCGTTAACATAACCTAATTTTATTCTAATGAAGCATGACGTTTATCTATTTCTTCTTCTGAAACTCCAAGGCTTTTCATAAGGATTCCTCCAATTGCATCTAATATCGCAAATGTTGAAATATCAAAGAGAGAAGTATAAGGTGCTAAAGTATGTTCAACAGTAGCTCTATCTTTAGTTTTTCCTTCAATTTGAATGGTTAAATCTGATGCTTTTGCAATACTACTTAATGGATTAGCCGTTAAAAGCACGATTTTTCCTCCTATTTTCCTAGCTTTATTAGCAATGGCTAACGGAGATATAGTCTCACCGCTTCCAGATATGATTATTAAAAGATCCTCTGCTTTATATCGATGAGTCACCGCATCAGAAATAAAGCATGATTTAAATCCTAAATGCATTAATCTTTGCGTAAAACATCTAGCTATAAAACCAGATCTTCCTGCACCGTAGAGAAAAACCATTCGATTATTAGTATATATTTTAATTAATAATGCGAGTAGCTGATATAATTTTTCATAATCTATGATTTCACTATTTTTATTAAGAAATTCAACCATTTCATTAATAGTACTTATAAATCGCTCTTTTATTTCATCAAAATTCATTATAATTCCTCTTAAGTAAACTTATTCCTCCTGAAATATCTCAGGGTGCACACATCGCCTCCATTGTTCTACTGTCTCCTTTGGACCTAACCCAATTATTAAATCTCCTTCTTGAAATAGAAAATCAGGTTTAAAGCTATAAATCCACTTTTCTTGTCGCTTCATAGCAATGATGTGAAAACCTCTTTTATAACGTCTATCTTGCAACTGCTCATATGTTTTCCCCTTAAAGTAGGATTCGGGTGATACTATTTCACGAACCACTATTTCTTGAGTTTCTTTTATGGCCTTTTGTAGTATCATATGCGGTTTAAACCCTTCCAAAATATTTTCAGCTATATTTGCTGCAGCATCTGCTATCTGTTCACATGAAAAGACAATACGCATAATCCCAGTAAGATCACGAGGATTTTCTACTAAATGAGCAAAATCCAAAAGATTTTTTTCAAAAGAAATATTTAACCCATCCATTAATTCTTCCATTTCAAGTACGTCTTCAGCAACCTCATAACTATTAAAAAATAATGCCGCTAAAGATAATTCAATCATAGTTTCAGAAATATCTGTAATTAAAACATAATCTTTCTTTAATTCTTGAAGATATTCTAAAATCTCAGGGTTAGATAAGTCAAATTCAGAAATCTCTGATTGTTCTTCTATTTGAAATGAAAAAAGGTCCTCATCGCACACTAATGTTTTTAGTTGTTTGATTGGTTTAAGCTCTCCTTTAATAATCAAGATATCATTTTGGCGAATAATTTGGTCTTTTTCAAATAACCACTTATCATCTCTTTTGATGGCAATCAAATCTACGCCATATTTTGATCGAAAATGGACTTCTTTGCGATTGATACCAATAAATTCACAGTTTTTTTTCACTGTGACCTTTACAATAGGCTCGGGGACAGCATCCCAGAATAACTGGGTGAAGTCACTTATATCACTATTAATGTATACCACTTTTGCGATATCTGCTAATGCATCAGAAATCTTATCGATAGAATATCCCATAACGACAATAGGTTCCAATTTTTTAGCTTCTTTAACTCCTCCAGTTTGGGTTTGAATAATTTGTAAATTAAGTAAAAAGGTCAATTCATGAATTCTCTTTTCTATTTTTGCGGCTTCATCGGCAATATCTTTACTTCCAAACTTAATTGCACTATAAGACAAATCTATCATAAAATCGATATTTTGTTTCATTTCCTTCAGAATATCTTTTAATGATAATGGCTTATACTGAAATTTCTTTTTCTTTCCGGGCATTTTACCTTACTCTACAACTCTTCTTTTATTTTCATTTTAAATAAATATTTGGATAAAAACAATTAAAAATAATGGGGTTAAAAAGTCAAGTAACGATGTTGTAATGGGAATTAAATAATTATTGGGATCTTTTCCTAATTTAAATAAGAAAATTGAACTAATAAATAAAAATAAAAACATTATCCCAAATAGACATAAAATTGTCATTATAATTAATGAAATGATTAAAAAAGGATTTACTATTTTAATGCCTGAAATAATTCCAATGGAGTAACCGATAATAATTAGTGCGAACATACTCAGCAATAAAGTAATAAGTAAACCATAGAAATCTTGAATCAATCTATTCGTTTTCTGAATTTTGGGAGGGATAATTCCAATGTATAAATGCGATGTTAGTCTTGAGGTTAAGATGGTTGATATGTTGCCAATTAAAGAATTCAATGAAGGAAGTAATAATAAAATAATTGGAAAACTGTAGAGTATATCATCATTTTCAGATAGAAACGATCCATTTATTAAGCCTATAATTGAAGATAATATTACCACTATTAACGATTCTTTAAAGATCTTTTTAAAATACTCCATTTATGGCACCCCCAGAAGTAATAGCGTTAAAAAAAAACAAATAACCGTAAGAAAGTCATCAATAGCGGTCATGATGGGATTTACTATATTATTTGGGTCTAATCCATTTTTAAAAGCAATATAATTTAATAATGTCGAAAATGGAATTGATATAGATAATGTTAAGGATATTGAGATGATAGGTATAAATATAAGTGAAATCCATGGTATTAAATTACTTTTAAGCAAAATTAAGTTTAAGATAAAGCTAAAGAATCCAATAATTAACCCCGTAATCATAGCAAGCGAATAAGTTGCAAATACGTTTTGTATAAGCGAACTAAAATTGAATTCACCAATTATAAAATCTCTTGAAGTTCTAGCGATATAAGGGCTACTTAGATTTCCTCTAAGAGATAGTAATGCTGGGATAATTAAAATTAAAAGGAGGAAGCTTTTAAAAGGGAGGATTATGACAGAAAGAACGATTCCAGCTAAGATATCACCGATAATACAAACAATCTCTGAAGGAAAAGCCTCTTTGACAATTTTACCTTTTGAGTCACCATCTTCCATTTTTTAACGCCTATTGAATTAATTGAGAAACTGTATCTATTATCTAACATTTCTTTATAAAAATTTTAATTATCAAGATTATTTAAAATTATCTTTAACTATAATTATCAATTTATAACTATAATAAAAAGAGATTTATTAGAATATTTTTCGATATGTTAATTTTTAAATACATATAAAAAGTTTTTTATTAGGCACACCTAATTCTTGGGGTTTGAAGAGATCAATAAAAATATGAAAATGGTATAGTAAACTACTTATTATATTCACACAAATTATATTAAATATGAGCATTATTCCTTATGAATCTCGTTTTTCAGCGGGAGAGATATTAGCTAATGCATTAATTAAAAAAATTCCAAATCTAAACCAAAATCTTACTAAAAATAATGATAATTATTTTGCTTTTGCTATTCCTAATGGAGGCGTAGCAGTTGCTGAAGGATTTTGTAGTACTCTTAAAATTAAATATGATCTTTTAATTGTGAGAAAAATTAAGATACCATATAATCCAGAAGCAGGATTTGGATCAATTACCACAGATGGTACTATTTTACTAAACGAGGGGTTGCTTTCTCAGCTCCACTTAAAAAAGGAGCAAATAGATCAATCAATTAGAATTACCAGACAAGAAATTCAAGAGAGATTAATATTCTATGGTAAAGATTCCTCTCAAAATATTTTCTATGCTAATAGAATTCTGAATAAGACTATTTTTTTACTAGATGACGGCTTAGCTTCAGGTTATACGATGTTAGCTGCAATCAAAATGATAAAAAACTATAATCCAAAAAACTTGATAATTACAGTTCCAACCGCACCCTTAAATACCATTAGATTATTTAAGGATAAAGTAGATTTCATTGAATGCCCTAATATAAGAAATACGGCTTGGTTTGCAGTTGCTGATGCATATAAGCACTGGTACGATGTCCCAGAAACCGAAGTTAAGAACCTAATCCAAAAATCTCAATTTTATAATAAATAAATTAAAAAAAAAAAAGAATTATTTTAGTTTGAATTTCTTTTTACTCTTGAATTTAGCAAGCAAAATCACAGATAATACTAACCCCATAACCAAGAAAAATGGATCATAACCAGGAATGCCAGATGTACTTGACATGGATTCATAAGATATAGCAAATATAAGAGATTGTGCAGTAAATGATGGCATTTGTATAATAATCTATTTTTATAATGAATATAATAATACTTCAAAAATAAAAAATAAGTTATCTTACTCTTTTTAGTTTTTAAATCCAAAGAAAGTAGTCTAATCTGCTTTCTTTAATATCATTATTAAATATTTATTGAAAAAATTAATCTTCTCAAAATATATAAATTTTTAATCTAAGTCAATTAAAAATTAAATATTGAGTATTAATTGTTAATGTATTATTGATTATGGGTTTAATATAAGTAATGAATTCTAATAAATATGCGATTGTTACCAAAAATCTTACAAAAGAATTCGGAAAATTGAGAGCGGTTAACAATCTCTCTATTAAAATTCCTTCTGGTGCAACATTTGGCTTTTTAGGTCCTAATGGAGCAGGTAAAACCACTACAATACGTTTATTAAATTCGATTATTAAACCAACTTCAGGAACCGCTCTAATTGCAGGATATGATGTTGTATCAAAAAAAAAAGAAGTTAAATTTAAAACAGGATTTTTACCCGAATCCCCGGGACTATATGAGAAATTAACAGCGAGAGAATTTCTTGAATTCATAGGATCCTTATACTATTTAGATGATGATTTAGTTTCCTCAAGAATAGAAGAATTGTTAAAAATATTTGGATTAGATAATAAAAAGTATGATTTGTTAGAAGGATTTTCCAGAGGGATGAAGCAAAAAGTCTGTTTATGCGCTACTTTAATTCATGATCCGGAAATCATCTTTTTAGATGAGCCCACAGCTAATCTAGACCCTGTAGCAGCAAGGATGGTCAAAAATCTTATCTCAAGTTTAGTTAAAAAAGCAAATAAAACACTTTTTATCTGTACTCACTTTCTGGATGTTGCTCAAGATCTTTGTGATATAATTGGTATAATCAATAATGGAGTTTTAATAATTCAAGGAAACCCTCAAGACATTATTAAATCTACAGATACAAATAATTTAGAGGAAGCTTATCTAAAGATTATGGACGTTCAATATAACGATGATCTACTATCTTGGAGATAATTAGAATTAATAACTTACTTCAATATAATGATTGATTTAAAATGCTAACTTGGCTTAAAATCGCGAGAAACGAAATAAGGAAAAGTACCTCCCGATTTAGAAAACATCGAAAACTAATTTTCATCTTATTATACAGTATCTTTTTATTCTGGGCTATCTACATTGGACCCGTATTATTGAATCTTATCATTCCCGATTTAACTAAGTCCTTTTCAACATATTTTTTATCCTTTATTCATGAGATAATTGAATATTCTTTTATGATCTTTTTCTTGATCTTTATTTTATATCCTTTATTTCTACTCTATAGAAAATTAGAGAATTCAATGAAAGATATAATATTATCAACACCCATAAAGTCGTCTGATCTTTTTCTTGGAGAGTTTATAGGTCAATTACCTTTGTTAATGCTATTTATATTAGGAATTGGACCACTAGCAATTTCTTTATTGATGCAAATTAACCCAGATATGACAATGATTCATTTTATATCATTCTATTTTGTTTTCTTTTTAATGATTATTTTTAGCCTGCTTTTAGGAACCATATTAGCTAATTGGATAGAACATAAATTTTTAACCACGAAGAGATCAGTAGGGTTAAGTAATAGTTTCTTTTTATTATTACCTTTTATGGTAATTTTTCTAATCTATATATTTGATATTATTTTTAATGTGGTAAATTTAAATAAAGATTTAAAACCATTGATGAATTTCTTTCCTTCATTTTGGTATTCAAGTGTTATTTTATTTCTTATTAAGCCAAGCTTTATTGAATCTTATTTTTTGAATATCGAGATATATGTTATTCTTATAATTGCTGTACCCATTATAATTGCTTATATTTCATATAAGAAAGCGGATCATTTCTATAATTTAGAACATCCCTTTAAAAAAAACATAGTTAGAATAAACCATGAAGGAAGGATAAGTAAAATAATAAAATGTTTAACAATCCCTAAATATAAATGCTTAGTAGTCACTCAATTTAAAGAATTTATAAGAAAAAGAGAAAATATCAATAGATTACTTTATATAATTGCATTTCATGTTTTTTTTGGTTTTTTTCTGTTAATTTCCTTAAATGAACCTCTTCTTTTAATTGACAATTTTCAGGACTCAATTCACATAACAATTCCAGTTTCTTTTTTTAGTTATTCCATTCTAATTATTTTATCATGGATGGGAAGTTTTACTTTTGGTATTTTTATGGGAATTTATGTTTTTTCAAATTCGAAAGAAATTATATTTCTTTATAAAAAATCAATCAGAAATGTCAATGCTTTAGTTTTTTCTTTTTTATACTTAATGACGTTTATTATTATTTTTAATGATATAATCTTAACTATTTTTTTTTCTATTATATTTCAATTAGATTTTTTGAATGCAATCATCTTTTTCACAGCATATTTGATAAATTCAATTATTATTCTTTCACAAGCAATAGCAATTCAGTGTATCAAACCGTTATATAACGAAAAAGGTAAATTCATATATTTTAACGTCTACATGATTGCTATCTTACAGGTAATTTCCTTTTTAGTAGCATTAATTATTGTAATACCAAATGCTCAGTATTCATTAAATTACTCTATTGGTTTAATCCTTATTTTTTTAGTATATTTTGGAATCTCAACGGGAATAGCTATTCTTTTTTTATTTTTAGGCTTAAAAAAGTTAAAAAATACTGAATAGATACTTTTTACTTTATATTTTTCACTTTTTTTATGCTATAATCTATTATACTAATGATTAAAGGAATAAATAATAGAATAAAGCCTAAAGGATTCAATAAAATAAATTCTATTAATTTAACAATAATTTCAAATGGATTCTGAAAAAAGAACTGAATAATGAAAAATAAAAAAACAGCGGTGCCAAATAGTAGAAAAAATAAATCTGCTTTAATAGATGCCAAAAGAACTAACAAAATAATCAAAAAAACTATTGCATCTAAAAATTTCATGATATAAATCAAATCTTAATTTAAGATATTTCTATTTGTATTTAATTGATATTTATATTTAAATTTATTAGAGCTTCTTTTTTTTCATCAAATTTATTAAAACAATTGTAAATAATTGAAAAATAAGATAAATAAAGATGAATGGTTTATATTTTAATTATTAAAGTTTTTCAACTATTCTACAAATAAAAAATAGTATGTTAAATACCAAAAGGAAATTACTTAATGTAATTTTTTGTTTAATTTTGCTTGAATATTTATCAATTTTTCCATTTAGTTTAACAAATTCATATTTTAAGGATTTTAACCATACTATATCATTTAATTCGGATTTTAATTATTTAAAATCATCACTTAATGGATATATCAATTCTGAAGAAAGCGAAATTTTTTGGTTTGTTCATATCACCGACACACAGTATATATGGGATGATCAAGATGAAATTAATATTTTTTATGAATTCATTAATGAGACATATCAAGAGATCAAGCCCTTATTTATTATTCACACAGGGGATATTGTTGATGCACACAATGGTAGAAATCAAGATATTAACGAATGGGATAAATATAACCAATCATTAACAAAATTTAACTTAAACTCATCAATTTATATAGATTTAGTGGGAAATCATGATGGTTCTAATGATCCAGGATATGGACACTTTCTTAATTATTCTATGATTGGAAGTGAATTTAATACTACTCAAATTTCATTTAGTCATTCTTTTGAATACGGAAAATATGCATTTATAGGAATAAATACTGCAAAAGATTCATATGATAATTTTGTTGATTTTTCATTTAGTGGTTATTTAAATACTCAAGAATTGGATTGGTATGAAAATGAATTGAAACGATATAGGGATTATGACACCATATTTGTTTTTGGACACCATCCTTTAATCTTTCCACCTTATTATAAAATTATTTCAAATTTAAGTTCAACAGGGAAAACATTTTTTGATTTAAATAAGGAATATAATGTAGCTTATTATTGTTGTGGTCATCTTCACTCTAATTATGTTCAATCCAATAATGGATTATTCACGATCATAACTGATAACTTTAATGAAGATAATGGTACTTATAGAATTGTTGCGATTGATAATAATATGCTTTCAACTTCGATAGAAAATGTAGGAAAATGGCCTCAAGGAATTATTACATCTCCTTCAAGTAAAGAATTTTATAACAATCGGCTTAAAATAAATTCTGATAAAATTCACGTTCTTGCCTGGGATCCTAAAGGGATAATTTCTATCAAATGGAGAGTTTGTTTTGAAGATAATAGTGTATTTAAAGATTGGATACCATTAAAAAAAAGTAAGAATACTGATCTATTATGGGAAGGAGATCTCTATAGAGATTTAAGATATGGGAAAGATTATATAATAAAAGTAAATATAGAAGGGTATTCTGGTCAAACTATAAAAGAGATGATATATCACGTTTTTATAAATTTTACCTTGATATACTTATTATTGATTTCTGTTGTTGTTGGAATTATATCTTTAATAATATTACTGATTTACTTCTATAGAAAACGGATTATTAATAGAAATAAACAAAGAAATGAATTGTTAAATCCATAACATATTTAAAGATAAATGTAGGATAATAATAAAAAAAAATTAATTGATTTTTTTCTTTTTCTTGATGAAATATACCATTGTACCTACTGAAAATAACATTGTTCCTAAAAGAATAATTACTTCATACCCCGGAATTTTTCCTTCTGGTTCTGCTTCTGTTTGTAATTCTATGTATGCTACTGTTTGGTCTTCATATGATACCGTCATATGATCCAGTACACCTTTAACATCCCAATCCATACTAAATTTCATAAGTTTATCGATACCAGGTCCTGGAAATTCAAGTTCTTTAGAAATAGAACTCCAATCATAACCTTTGCCAATTATCAACCCTGCTGTTGAAAAGAATTGTTCAAATAAAGCACTTTGGCTTGCGGGAAATGAAGTCGGATCTAATATATATAACGTGTAATATTGAAAGATATCCCCTCCAATTATATCTATTAAGTTCACCCATTCATCACTCATTGGCATTTTGAATAGAATCGAAAGATTTATCGGTACTCCTCTGGGACCTCCAAGGATTAATTCTACCTCGCTACCTATATGATCAATTCTAATTTTTAAGCCATACTCTCCGAATCCCTCAAGTAATTCAAATTGAGATATGATATTATCAACCTCGTCCATATATAAGTCAAATAACGTTCTAGATTCATCTATATAATAAGCCCTTAAATTATCGATTGATAAACTCATCCAACCATCTGGGAATGTTCCTTCTGGATAAGAAGCATTGACTGCATAAATTGTCATATCTACCATGTCTGTATACAAATCTAACAGCGGCATCGCTTGCTGTTCAGGAGAAAAACCCCCCGATAGACCATATATAGTCATATTAATTATTTCAGACATATTTAAGGCATATAAATCAAAAGGAGTTGAGCTATTTATGCTTTCAAAAATATCATCAACAAAATATGTAATATTATAATTTTCATATCCATAAAATAATATTGGCGTTATAAGACCTGATAAAGTGCGATCTTTCCAATCTCCGGGAATAATACCTAAAGAATAATTGATGCTTTGTACATACATATCAAAATATAATGTAAAGATACTGACCTCATTTAATCCGGAATAAGCAAATGATGCATCCATTTGATCAATAACCCATTGTGGTATTATTGGAAACATTTGATGTAGCAATTGAGATACATTCATATGCAACCAACCAGAGGGTACCATTCCAGTAAGAATTGTAGTATTAATAAAATCGAATACATTACCAAGAGATAATTCAATTAGCTCATCCATTGTCATTGCTTCCCAGCCTACTGGTAATGACCCAAAAGGGGCAATAGTATCATTAACAATATCAATTGCCAATTCAAAAAGTTCGCTTAAGGTTAAATCTTCGAATCCAGGGACAGTTTTATTTAATCCATCAATTATATTTTCAAAAAATAAATCAATATTATTAGATCTCCAATCAGAAGGAATTGTGCCAGAGAGAACCGTATTATTTAAGGTTTCTACAACATTATCAAATAAAGTTTCCATAAATGTTGAAAAGTTAACAGTTTTCCAGTCCTGAGGAATTATTCCTGGAAGAAATGTATTATTAAATAATTCAATTGAATCATCGGTTGCTAATAACATTGCCTCAGAGACATTCAAATTAGTATAAGCACCTAAATCCCATGCCAAGATTTCATCTAATAAATTATTTACAAACGTTTCAAAATCAGTTTTTATAGAATTTATTCCCTCTTTTTTAAGTTGAAAATTCCATACGTATTCTTCACCTTCAGAAACACCAACATAACTAGGATTTTGAGCAATAGTAAACGGTCCGGTTGACATTAAAATTAGTACGCTTGTTAAAATTACACCTATTATTTTTATTTTTTTCATTAAAAATTTCAACTTTTCTCTTTTTTGGATTTCTTGATTAAAGTTAATATAATCATATGTTGTTTTTTTTCAATATTTAAATATATCTAATAATGATATAAGAAAGTTGCTCTCTCAAATTTTTCTAATACTATAAATAATAAATGTTCATTTTTCTATAGTATTAATAGTAATGAGATTTAAGATCTAAAGCGGGAAAGTTTTTAGCTAATTACATTCTAGATAAGGAAAATGAATGAAAAATTTTGCTAACAGAAAACTCTAACAAATTTTTTACTTTTGCAATCCCCAATGGCGGAAATCCTGTAGCAGAAGGTTTTTGCAGGGAATTACATGTTATTTATGACCTCTTAATTGTTTGGAAAATTAAAATCCCTAATAATCCCGAAGCGGGTTTTGGTTCTATAATCACCGATGGTACTGTTCTTATTAATGATTCTCTTTTATATAGATTAAATCTAAATTAAAAGGAAATAGAAAAATCCATAGAATTAACTAAAAATGAAATTAAAGAAAGATTGATTTATTATGGAAAAACTACAAACTTAGATGATACATTAAAGAGAAACATTCAAAATAATTCAATATTTATAATTGATGATGGATTAGCATCAGGTTTTACTATGTTAGCAGCGATCAAAATGATTAAAAAATATAAACCTAAACAAAATTTCATTAGTATACCAACTGCTCCACTGCACACAATTAAGAGGTTACAAAAAGAGGTGAATAAGATTTTTTGTCCTAATATCAGAGATACTGCCTGTTTTGATGTAGCTGATGCATATAAACATTGGTATGATGTCCTAGAATCAGAAATTATGGATATAATAAACCATTCGAAATTTTATTATAGATAAGAATATTGGAATCTAAATTATTAAAAGAAAAGTAAAAAAAATAAACATTTATGAACTAGTCAGTTGGAGATACTACGATTTCTCTAGTCGTTTTTTACTTTTATCAAAAAGAACATTTAATTCCTCCAATATTGCGGATTTAACATGCCTACTTTCTCTTATTGTTGCTTCAAATCGCTGACTTGGAGTTTTCTCAGATGGAAATTCGACTTTCGGGGGAGCTTTCAATTTATCTTTCGCAACAGGAATTCTCAGTTCGATTGACCTTAATCTACGATCTAATTCGTTATTTTGAGCTATCATGCTTTCTGATAGTCGAATTATCCCATTTAGTGTACTTTCTAAAACTGTCGCCATACCCTCCAACTTTCCTTCAGTTAATACACCCGTTTTAGCCATTGTATTTTTTAAATATCTCGAAAATTTTGGTTCACTTGCGATTGCAGCGTATATCGAACTCATGTAAATTTCATATTCTAGCTCATTCATCTCTTGGAACATATTTTTGATCATTTCCTTAACTAGCTCAATGTTAAGTAGGACTTCAGGATCATCCTTTACGTCAGGATCAAATTTATGGATAAAAATTAAAATGTAGGGATTTTCCTCTAATTTTTCAAAAACTTCAAGAATTTGCTTAAAATATGCTATGCTTGTTTCATAATTATCAGGATCTTGTAGATCAATGACATAAATCACGAGATCAACCTTAAGAAAATATTTTTCAGGATTACTCAAGTACACGTCTCTATATTCTTCTTGACCTCCAAAATCCCACAATATAAGTGCCATATCAGATGTTACTATCTCTTTTCGCTGCACTCCTTTTGTAGGTGCTAAGTTGGCTAGATCTTTGATCCCAATTTGCCCCCCAAACTTACGTAAAATGGTGGTTTTCCCAGCATTTGCTAAACCAGTCACGACGATCTTTTGTTCCTTAGATACATATGATTCCGACTCTTCTTGAATTCGTTTAATTATGCAAGAAATCGTTACAGCTTTTTGTAACTTTTCCTCAATTTCGAGATCGGTTTGTAAGATATGTTCCACCCTTCGTTGAGACGCCTTATCTTCATATAAAATCGAAAATGGTTCCTCTGGGTCAAGATCTGCAAATTGACGGATCGTTGAAATTTTTAATAATTCTTGAAAAAGCGCAGCATCGGCATCTGTTAAAAATTTAAAACTAGAGGCGGGTAAATTGGCAATATCCTCCAACTTTAATTTTTTTACGTTTATTATCTTTGATGTGTCTAAAAATTTAGTTATAAGCGCTATTTTTTTATCTGTCATTGTCCTTTTTTATCCATCTTTGAGATCTATATTTATTTAAACATTTATGTTCTTTTTCTTTTGCATCTTAAAATTGAAATTCAGATCTTATTACTAGAACTTATGGAAAAAATCTCTTAAAATTTAAAAGAAAAGTAAAAAAAATAAAAATTTATGAACT
>CAYUTF010000018.1:0-28825 GCA_964447495.1 uncultured archaeon | reverse complement strand
GAACGCGTCATTAATTTTATGAAAAAAGGATTAACTTCTTTATCCGATGACCTTGAAGATACTGTTAAAGGAATAAACGATTTTATTAAATCTTTGAATAAAGCATTAAAAGATTTAAAAGAGGTATCTGTTGAACCAGAAGTATTAACCGTAAGTACCTCCTCTAAACAAATTGCAAGACCCGCAGCATCTTCTTCTGCGAAAACGGCAGCAGCAAGTACTCTATTTAATCTATTGAGTGGGAGTGTTGAAGCTCCTGCATCTGCCCCTACTTCAGCAGCATTGAGTCCCACACCCGCTGCACCAGCTACTAGCTTACCCAAACCTCTTAGTGCCGGACCTCCTAAGGCTCCGCTTAGCAGTGGCCCACTAAAAGCACCTATAAGTGGACCTCCAACGAGGGGAAATCTTCCACCAGCACCAAAATTACCTCCAGCTCCAGGTACGAGCGCTCCACCTCAAGCTCCAAGTGGAGGAGTTGTAAAAGCTCCAACTTTTGCGAAACGCCCTAAACCGCCCTCAGCGCCTCCTACTGCACCTCCTGTAGGTGGTGCTCCAAGACCTCCTGGAAGTGCTCCCGCAGCACCAGTTCCAAGTCCTCCCGGATCAATGGCCGCTCCAAAACCAGGAGGAGGATTAAGTTCTCTAAGAGACGAAATGTTAGAAGAATTAAATCGTTTGAAAAAGATTATGAGAGGAGAATAAGAACAAAGAAGGCTTCATTCTCATTTTTACTTTTTTATGAATTTAGTACGTCTATATTCTTATTATATTTACTTGATCATCTATGAAATTCAATTATGTCATAAAATTTTTTAACCTTCAGAAGTAAATTAATAATTGATGGAAAAAAAAGAATATCTCATTTATGATAATGATTTTCCAATTATAGTTCCAAAAAGGATAATGGTATTTGCAGGGCATCCTGATGATGAGATTATTTCTTGTGGTGGGACTTTATTAAAATATCAGGATTTAGGTTCAGAAATTACTATAGTTGTAGCTACTACGGGGCTTGGAGGATATGCAAAAACGATGCAAAGAGAGCAGATTTTGGAACAACGCCAAAATGAACTAAATACGATACAAAAGATCTTAAATTGTAAAATCTTAGAATTAAACTACACTCAGATGCAAATTACACGCGAAAAAATATCTCATATTACAAATTTAATTCGAGACAATAAGCCCCATATTATTCTAATACCTCATTTTTCTGATTTTCATCGTGTGCATCGAAATTTATCCCTTATTACGCGAGAAGCGATTTATCATTGTTCTACTGGTAAGGCCTATGGTGGTCATGAGCGAAATTGGAAACCTCTTGGAGTCTATTATTATGAATCTCCTTCTTGTAAATTTCAATATATTGAAGGCTCTGTATTTGTAGTGGTTGATATTGAGAAGTATTGGAAAAGAAAGAAAGAGATATTTTCGCAAGTATATCTTTCTCAAAAAGAAGTTTTAGAGAGAGTATTAGACTGGGCAGAAGATACTGCAATTTTGCGAGGTAATGAAATTGATTCTTCATATGGGGAATCTTTCATTCCAGAAACAACCTATACACCTCTAAAAATATTATTAGTATAAAACGATATACTTATTGTCAGAGAACGGTTAATTAATTTATAATTAATGGATTTATAAACACTTAAGTTATGGCAAATCTAACTGTGGTACTTGATATTGGGCAATTTGCAACCAAATGTGGGTTCGCAGGAGAAGATAATCCTAGTCTAGTGTTTTTCACTATTGTTGGACAAACTAAATACCAGCAAATTGATTTTGATTATGGTGGAATAAAAAAAGATGAGTATTTCATCGGAGACGAGATTCAATCTTTAGGGCTTTATAAAATATTTTACCCCATTGAGAAGGGAATTATCCAAGATTGGGGTTATTTTGAAAAAATAATCGATTATATTTTTTATAATTTGAGAGTAGACCCAAGTTTAGTGAATGTTTTATTTGCAACTCACCCATTATTTCCACGGAAAGATCTAGAAAAATTATTTGAATTATTTTTAGAGCATTATCAGTGTATGGCCTTTTATCCCGTATTAGATTCTATGCTCACACTTTACTCTGGAGGATTTCAAACGGGTTTAGTGATTGAAATTGGAGACAGCATTACTAGAATCGTTCCTATTTATGAAGGTTATAAGTTAGATCATGCAATCAAATATTTAGAAATAGGTGGAAGAACCCTTACTCGATATATGGAAAAAATTTTAGGTGAAACTGGATATTCCGCAGATTCATCCATAAGAAGGGAATTGGTGAGGGCTTTAAAAGAAAAAGCATGTTTTGTATCCTTAGATTATAAAGAAGATATGAAAAGGGTAGAACAATACGAAAAACCGTATTCATTACCAGATGGATCGACTATTACATTAAGTAAAGAACGATTTCAAGTACCAGAATTATTATTCAATCCTTCTTTGGAATTAGAGGAAACTCCTTTACCAGAGGCAATATTAGATGTAATTGAAATGTGTGATTTGGATATACGTCCCGAATTACTGAATAATATTTTTCTTTCAGGAGGCTCCTCTATGTTCCAAAATATAAAGTCAAGAATGTATCAAGAATTGGAATTAGAATTGGTCAAAAGAAAGAAAAAAAACCAAACGATTAAGATCATAGCACCACGGGAAAGAGTATTTTCTGTATGGGTCGGTGGTTCCATTTTAGCCATGATTCCTGAATTTTCTAAAAACTGGATCACACGTGCGCAATATTACCGCGAAGGAGTTCCAGAAGGATTATTATAATATGCCTAAAAATTAAGAAAATCAGTATAGAAAAGATTTTTTCTTGTATTACAAGCATATTACTCTCGATTAATAATATTATTCCGATATTATATCATAGTACTAATTTATAATTGAAGTGGTGAGAAAATATATGGAACCTCCAGAAAATAGTGATTTTTACCAAACTAAGTTACTAAAGAAATATTATAAGCCAGATTATTCGCAATTGTTTAATAAAATTAAAGATATTAAGACACCTGTAAAAAATGGAATCTTAATGGGCTTGTTAGATGGAAATTGGCACTCTGAATTAGAGTTAATACGAATTACGAAAAAAAATCAGAAATATATGGGTGCTGTTACACTTGGAACCATGGTAAGTTCATTAAATCACTCCCTAAAAAATGATTATGTTGAGAAAAAAGTATTTAATGGAAAATTACATTACAAAATTTCAGATAATTACGTTGGACTTACAAGAGCGGCATATAACAAATATCGATTTAAAATGGAATAAAGTATCTTTTTAATTCTCTTTTTTTAAAGTATTTTTAATTTAAGAGCTAAAAGCAATTGGAAATTATTTCCTAATACATTCATCTCTTTCAATTTTAAAATCTTTGCAGTTTGAACAAAATCCTTTCCCATCTTTCTCACTCAACCCTTCATTCCAACACTTAGGGCAAAGATAATAAGTATATGTTCTGTTTTGTTTTTTTAAGGATACTTTAAATATATTAAAATTACATAATTTGCATGTAGTAGCAATTAATTGTAGCTTTCCCTTTTTTGGTAATGATAGATATTTCTTACAATTATCATCTGAACACACTAAAAATCGTTTTCCTTTAAGGTTAATAAATTTCATTGGTGATTGATGGCAATATGGACAATTTGAAGAAGTTAAAATGGGTTTCTTCGATACTGAAGTAGCGGACATAGTGTTTTTTTTAGTTATAATATGATCCTGTATCTCCAGTTGAAGATTCTTTTTATTGGCAATAAACTTATCAAAAAGCTCAAGAAATTCTTTTTTTACTTCTATAACTATTTCATCCATAGATTTAGCGCCTGTTATAATATAATTTAGTTTTTCTTCAACTTTTCTGGTGAAATCAGGTTCCAAGAAAGGAAGCCATACTTTCATTAAATTTTCGATTAAAAATTTACCCAAATCGGTAATAAAATATTGATATTTTTTTCGAATGATTAATTCGCGGGATTGAAGAATTTTAATTATCTGCGGGCGGGTAGATTTTGTGCCTAAATTGTTCCTTTCCATTAATTTCAATAATGAAGGATCTTGATATCTGGGAGGGGGTTTTGTCATTTTCTTTTCCAAGTGGATTTCTTTAATTGGAACGGTATTTCCAGATATTTGAATCGCTGTATCATAATGTGATTTTAAAAATGGAGCAATCTCTAAATAGCCCTCCTGAATTAAAGAGACAATTTGCGCGGTAAAGGGCTCATCATGTATTTTAAGATGTAATTTTTGCTTCGACTCAAGAGCATGATCCCCAAAAAGGGCAAGATAATGTCTAGCTAATAAATTATATACTTTTTGTTGAAGGTCATTTTCAAATCGTTTACTATTTAATTCAAGAGTTTCAAGTGGAGTAATTGGAGGATGATCTCCCGCATCTTTTTTGCCTTTAGAAATAGGAGTGAATTTGTTGTTGGAAATTAGTGCACTCGTATATTTTCCATACATTGAGTGAGTAAGGAAGTTTTGTAAGAGTTGTATGTGATCGAAATTTGATTTATAGATATCACTTTCTGTTCGTGGATAAGTGATTATTTTATTAAGATACAGTGCATTCATTGTTTTCAGGGCTAGATTCGCGGATATTTTTAGATTTTTTGTTAATAAAATTAAAGCTTTTGTTGTATTTAATGGAGCAGGTGGCGCCCTCTTGATAATTTCTTTTGAATTATCAATTATATATGCTATTTTTTCATTTTTAACTTTTTCGTATATGAGTTTTGCTTTATTCTCATGTTCTTTTATGAAGGGGTTTAGATCATGTTGAGCTTTAAAGATCCCGTTTTCATGAAATAAAATTGCTTCAATGATAAAGTAGGGTTCTGGGATAAAATCGTCAATCATTTGCTCGCGTTTATATATAAGATACAGAAGACTAGTCTGAACTCGTCCAATAGAAGTAAATTTAACATTATAGGTCATTAGTAAGGGCTTAAGCGTATTTGTGACTTCACGCGTAGCTGAAAAGCCAATAAAAGCGTCTATTATGGCTCTTGCCTCACCCGAAGCGCCCCAGCTATATTTTGGCGGAATTAAATTATGAAATTTAGATACAATTTCATTTTTTTGGAGAGAACTCAACCATAGTTGATGGACTTTTATGTTTGGATTAACTTGTTTTATAAAAGGTAAGGCATCATATAAACCTATATTGACGCCCTCAATATCGGCATCAGTTCCTATAATGCAATAATTCGCACTTTTAGCATAATCTTTCAATATCTTAATATAGGATCCAGAATACTTAATAGGAACCTTCTCAATTGCATTAGGATTAGTAATTATCTCACGTGGACTTGGATTTTTCCAATCTCTATATTTATCGGTATTTCGATATTCAAGAATGTGCCCTCTCAGAGGGATTACATAAAGATTTTCAGAAGGGACGTGATATATACTCACTTTATTTACTTTTATAACTTTAACGTTACCTAACGCTTCTGCAATTGCTTGAGCTGCCTTATTTTTTTCAGAAACTAATAGTGTAGACATAGAATAAAATTCTTTTAGGTTTTTTTAGCTTTTTTTTAAATACTGCTCTTTTAAGTAATAAAGAATAACAGATCTTTAAATTTCTATATATTTTTAAAAGAAAATAAAATATCTTATTAGTCTTTACTGATTGCTTAATTTTTAATTTTCTTTCAAAATTGGTAAGGTAAAATAAAATTTGGAGCCTTTCCCTAAACCTTCACTTTTCACCCAGATTTTTCCTTCATGAGCTTCAATAATACCTTTTGCAATATATAAGCCCAACCCACTTCCCTTTTCAAAGGTAGAAAAATTTTCGGAAGTCATTTCTAATGTGACAAATTTTCCAAACAATTTACTTATCTGATCTTCTGTTAATCCTTTTCCATTATCCTCAATTTTTATTTCATAATAATCGCCTTGTAATGTTGCTGAAATATCAATAAACCCTTGTTTTGATGTAAATTTAATTGCATTGGAAATTAAATTAGAGAGTACTTGTTGTATTCTAAAAGAATCACCTTTTATCATTATATTTTTATCAATACTTACATTGATATTCAATTCTTTTTGACTTAATTGAAAATCTAATTCTTGTAAACTATTCTCTATAATTCGAGAAATATTAACGGGTTTAAGAAGAAGTTCCATTTTCCTAGCATCAATTTTCAAAACATCAAGTAAACGATTAATGTAATCTTCTAATCGATGCACATTATTCAAAACACGACTGAGATCTTCCTTAATTTCATTTTTCAAATCTTTTTCTCGTAATAATATAAGATCAACATACCCTCCTACTGAAATCAATGGAGTTTTCAATTCATGTGCAGCTATACTTATAAAATCTGTTTTGAGCCTGTCTAATTCTTTTAATTCAGTGTATTGGCTTCTTAATAATCTTTCTGATTCTTTTAACATCTCTTCTGCTTTTTTTTTCTCGGTAATATCTTGAATAATCAACTGTAATATTAAATCTTCGCCTAATCTTATTAAAGATATCTCAGAATCAACCCAACATTCACTCCCATCTTTTTGATAAATTCTAATTGATTGTGGTTTAAATTTTGGGGCTTCATGATTATTTTTTGAAAGAAGATAACCCACTTTTCTTAATAGCGGCTTTGTTTCTTCCGGATAAACGCTTAATAAATTTAAATAGTTTTTACCAAGTAAATCATCTCTCTTATACCCAAATATTTTTGTAATAGCTGTGTTAATATCAATAATTTCACCTTTAGTGTTTAATAAAATTATCCCATATGGAGAATTCTCATATAAATGGCGATACTTTTCTTCAGAATCTCGAAGTTCTTTGGTTTTTTCTTGGATGATTATTTCTTGCTCTAGATTAAGAATTCTCAATTTTTCTTCAGCTAATTTCCTTTCCGTAATGTCTCTTCCCGTCAAGATTCCTTTTACTTTCCCATCTCTATCTTTGAACGCTTTTCCTTTTACTTCAAACCATAAGAAATGACCTTTTTTATGTTTTACTTTCGTTTCAAGAATACCTTCACCTTCTTTCAAGCCTTTTGTTAATATTTTCAGTGCTCTTTCTCTGTCTTCAAGATTTATTAAATCTAAGACTGATCTCCCGATAATTTCATCTTTTGTATAACCTAAAATCGAGAAGAAGGGTCCTTCATTTGCATATTCAAATTTAAGATTTTGATTTATAATTGAAATTAAATCGTAAGCATTTTCTGTTATTAACCGATACATTTCTTCAGACTGTTTAAGCTTTTGTTCTAAGCTAAATTTTTCAGTAATGTCCCTTCCAATTCCAAAAAAACCGGCTTTTTTTCCCTCTGAATCATATATTAAATCGACTGAGCTTTCTATAATAATTGGAATTTTTTTTTTATTAAAGAATTTAAATTGAATAATTTGTTTTCTAATTTCTCTCATGAAAATCTCGTTATAGTATTCAAAGATCTTCTTTTGATTCTCTTCGTCAGTTAATTCGCGATAGTTTTTACCTAATAATTCCTTTTGAGAATAACCTGTTAACTCTTTAAAAGGCTCATTAAAAAAAGTAAAATTTCCCTTTAAATCAACTTCAAAATACCCTTCTTGAATACTTTCAATAATATTTCTATATTTTTTTTCTGATTCTTTGAGTTTTTCTTCTGCGTGGGTGCGATCTGTAATATCATTATAAGTCACTAAAATGCCTATAATATCTCCGTCAATATTTTGAAGTGGAATTCTATTGATCTCAAAATGCTTTTTTTCATTATTGAGAAAATTCCATGATTCTATCGTATGCTGATTTTTATTCCTGTTCATGACTCTTAATTCATTTTCTTGTATTGATGGAATTTGATTCTTTATCCAAGGTAATTCATCGTCTTTTTTACCAATTATGTCTTGGGGATTTTCAAGATCATTGATTAGAGCATAATTTAAGTTACAACCAATATAATTCAAATCCTTATCTTTCCAATATAATAATTGAGGAATATGATCAATTACTTTTTCTAGCATATCCCTTGTTCGTTGTAACGCTTTTTTCGAAGTTTTAGTTTGTAAAAGATTCCAAAATCTTATTTCAGGGAGCGTTTCAGCTAAATCTTTTAATTTTTCTACACGCTTGAATAGTTGCGTTTCTACTGCCTTAAAATCAGAAATATCCCTAAGAATTAGTAAGAATTTAATATTCGATTCATTATCGTAAAATTTCCTACCCTTTATATCAAAATAACAGTAATCAATACGATCTCTAATTCTAAATTGATCATTTGCGGTACCTGTTTCTTTAAGTTTATAAATAAATTTATTAAATTTTTTTAAATCGCGAATATGTACAAAATTTTGGAACTTTTTAAAGAGAGAATTGTAACCTAATTTTTTCTCGTGTATCGTAGAGTTAACATATTCACATTCGTACTTTTCATTGAGAATATAAATCAGATCATCAAGAGATTCATATAAAATATTACCAATATCGTATAACTTATTTGAAATGGCTGTCATCTTACCTCTAAATAAAATATTTTAATTAATTTTAATTTTGTAAATTTTTATAAGATTTATTACTTTTAATTATAATTAAAAGGATTTATGTTATATATTGAGTCAGTTATCATATTTATTTTACTCTGGTTTGAAATTAATTTATCATTTATTAAATTAATTTAGTGGTATAATTGTCTTTTATTAGAGTTAAATAATTATATGATAATTACCTTCGTAAAATTAGATAATAACTCTCATATCATTATGTCATTTGTAGAACCTTCATTTGAAATTGATGAAAAAGGACGTGTTATTTGTCAATATCACTCAAATTACTCCTTTTTTATGATACCAAATAAAACTATGCTTCAAGAAAAACAGATGGAGATTCTTTTAACTTGTAAAACATGTAAACATTATAACGATGATGATTGTTATTTTCCCCAAAATGTAATTAATAAAATAGAAATAGATAGAACAAAGAGACATATTTTTTCATGTAGATTTTGTGGTAATCAGATTGATAGGATGTTAACAGTTATGCAGAAACTTTATTTGAAAGAAAGATTTAATATTGAAATGCCATTAATATGTTGTAGTTGTTATGAGAGCCTAAAAAATCACAAATTAATTAAAGATTTTAAATTTCAATCGAAAAAAATAAAGATCAATCTCATTATTTCAATTTTAGGAATTATTTTCATGTATTTAACAAGAAATTTTTTTCTTTCGATGCCAGTGATCTATATGTCGATATGGTTTTTAATTATTTTATCCTTAGTTAGCTTTTTAATACAATACTTTATGAGCTTGAGTAAGCTAAATTCAATGAAAAAAGGGAAAGAATTTTTTAAAGCATATTTTTCTGAAAATAAAGAGCAGAATCAAGAATGAGATCTCTAATTCAATTTGCCTGCTTTTCCTCTGACAAATCTTCGCATATCTTCTTGTTTTTTGATAATTTTTTCAATTTCGACAGAATTTTTATTTGTTAAATAATCTATTTCTGGTACAATATTATATAAGATAAATAAATTTTTCGTTGATTTTGAAATCAATTCATCTGGAATATATTTCGGATTATTTTTGAAGATATCATACATGTTTTCCCAAACATCTAATATGTTCTGAAATGTATCTTTTGACTCAAAAATGGGTAAAACTCCTAAATTACTTATAGAGGTAATAGCTATATTTGCTTTCTTAACGGAAAATCGACTACCATTGAATGAGATGGCAATTCCACCCTCATCTCTTACTCTTTGAAGCATATTGATATCTGTAATCGAGTCTCCAATAGCAATTAATTCCGATATATCTACTCTATTTAATTCTGAAATCTCTTCAATTGCTTTCTCCTTACGCTTTCCTCCTCTAACTTTAATTTGGTCCATAATCTTCAAATAATTGTTATTTTCCTTATTCCAAAAGAAACTATTTAAATCATCAATAACAAAAGACAAATCATTTTTATGCTTCAAATATAAATAAAAGATATCATCAATTAAAATGTCCATTTCATCTTTAATAGAAGCCATATTGTTTTTTAATTCATCTATGTTTAAAGAGGTACAATAAATATGGTCTTTAGCGACATTCAAGACTTTACTAAATGAGTATGCAAATTGCTCATAACTAGTTGATATTATATAAATATCCCAAGAGTGTTGGAGTTTTAACATTAGATCTTGGCAACCAAGTAATAATCCAGAATTTTGATTAGCTAGATGAGTTAATTCTGTATTTGAAAAATAAGAAATATACAATGGTGCAATCAATCTTAACGTATCTCCTGGTTGATAATCAAGAATGCTTAATTTTTTTTTAATACCAGGTGTGTCGATAAGATAATCATCATAGCTAGATATCATGCTAAATAGAAATTCTATATTTCTTTTCGGGTTTTCATTTTTAATCTTTTTATCTAATACCTCACATAATTCCGCAGCAAAGTCAATTATGCTAATAGGTCCCTCTAAGTCCCAACAACATATATTTCTTTTCTTCAATCTTAACGCTCTTACAATTTGATTAACATAGGTTAGCTAAAGAAAAAAAGGAGGTTTAAATAATATTTGTATTAAGGATTTGTTAATAGCAAAAAATATGATATAATTTTGATATGAAAATAATGTTATAGATTAACTTTAAAAATATCGTGAATTGATTTTTCTTGACGTTCTTTATCAATAATACTTCGCCAATTGGGTTCAATCGCATTAAATGCCCGTTCGGATAATATTTTTAATTCTTCAATTTTGGAGGTTAAGAAGTATCCAATAAAAGGTAATGCTCTTTTATCTTTGATGTTCATTAAGCTTTCAATAATAATAATTACTCTTAATTTATCGAATTGCATATTATTATTTTTAAAGTAATCTATTTCTTCCTTTAGTTTATCGACTATTCTTAATGTTGCTTTTGGGTCTCCTATTCGACCTAAGGCTTCGATAATCTTATTAATAACTGCTGGATCTTTTTCTGATTGTAGAGCACGACATAATAGGTTTACTGCTCGACCATCTTTTAGAAAACCTAACTTTAAAGCGGCTTCTGCTCTTTTATTCCATCCTCTTCCCTGAAATAATTCTCTTATTAGCCCATTAAAGTTTTCATTGTGACTATTCCAATCCATTTTACTAAATAAAATTAATCTTGTTTATTTTATAACTTAATTCTTATAAAATATAAAACTTGGAGAGGGTGATAAATATCCTTAAGGAATAAATATAAAGAGTTATGATTCTAAAATTGAATTCATATGATTTATTCGCTTCTGTAATAATTTTTTTGTTCCCACATCCTTTCTATGGAATAATTTACCTGAAATACACTTCACTCCATGTTCAGCAATATTTTCAGCTTCTTCTAAAGTATCTGCAATCCCTAAAATGCCCATAGCACGAGAAGAAGTCGTATAAATACCTCCATTTTTTCGATAAACAGAAGCGTAATAATATTTTGCGCCTAACTTTTCAATCTTAAGCTGGTCAATATGTATTAATTCATCTTTTTTAGGAGAGGTAGGATAACCTTCAGGAGCTAGATATTTACAAACTGTAGCTTTTTTCATAAACTCTACACTTGATTTAAGAGTTCCTTCAATTATTCCATAACAAATATCAATAAAGTTTGAATTAAGTAAGGGCAAAATATTCATTGCTTCAGGATCCCCTAATCGGGCGTTAAATTCTACTAATTTAATGCTTTTTTTCGTTTTCATAAATTGCCCATAAAGAAAACCTTTGTAAGGTACGCCTGTCTCCTTTTTAACAGATGCAACTACTTTTCTCATATCACTTAGAGCAATTTCAACATCTCTTTCATCTATAAAGGGCATTAGGTGATCTTCCATCGAGTATGATCCCATCCCCCCTGTATTAGGTCCTTTATCCCCTTCAAATGCACGTTTATGATCTTGTACTAAAGGCGTTCCAACTACATTTTTACCATCGCAAAACGTCTGCAGAGTAAATTCTTCCCCATCAAATCGCTCTTCTAACAAAAAAGGCCTTTTTAATGCAATTAATTCTTGACAATAATCTAAAATATCCTTTCTAGAGAATAGATGATCACCATATACTTTTACTCCTTTGCCTCCCGTAAGTCCATCCGGTTTGATTACAATATTCTCATCACCAACCTCATCCAAATATTCAATAACTCCTTGCAAGGAGTTAAATCTTTTGCTTTGAATATTTGAACCAATATTATACTTTCCGAGAAGATCACGCATAAATATTTTAGATCCTTCAAGTTGAGCTGCTTCTATACGTGGACCTACACATGGAATCTCGTTCTTTTCTAAAGCATCAACAATTCCTACTACTAGCGGTGCTTCAGGACCTATCACAGCAAAATCTATCTTATTTGATTTGCAATATTCGGTTATTTCTTTAAAATCGGTTTCAGAATGAATTTTTACTTTTCCTTGACTTAAATCATCCAAACCAGCATTTTTAAAACTCATAAATGCAAATAGATTAGCTCCACTGTTTACTAATGCTTCACCGATTACATGTTCTCTTGCTCCATGCCCAATAATTAATACATTTACCATAACTATTCAACTTCTAATTTTTTATTAATACGAGTATCAATTGAAATAAAAATTTTTAATATTTATAATATATATAATAACATTATTTTGAGTGTATCTAGATCAGAGACTATTATTAACCTAATTATTAACCCAAAATTATTCAAAAATATAATTTGAAAAAATCAAAAAAACTCAATTCAGAAATTTGATAAAAAGAGAGTAAATTTTTTATTTAACTTAATTTTGTGCCACATTTCGCACAGAATTTCGCGTCCGAAGGTAATTCTGTTCCACATTTAACACAAAACTTAGTCTTGGTTGTTATCTCTTGTTGTGCTTCTTTCTTTTCTTGAACATTAGAACCACATTGGGGACAAAAGGAAGCATCAATATCAATTAATTCATGACAGAAAGGGCAATTAACTTTCGAAGTACCTGCACTAAGAGGAGGTTTAGAAGTGGGCAGAGAAGTTTTTTGGGTCAATGCGACGTTACCTACTCTCACCTCAATGGGTAAATTAATAGCAGGTCCTGTTTTTGTTGAGAGTGAAGCAGTTAATTGAAATATTCCTTCTTCTTTAGGTAAAATGGTGAAAAGTCGAGTTTTAACACGACCACTAGGAACTCCACCATACCATTCTGATTTGATTAATAATCGAATTTGTGGAGGACCAGTAATTCTTACTCTTGCTTGTGGGAGATAACTCTGGCTTGCATTAAATAAAGTAATAAAAAACTCTTTTTTTTTATTTGGAAATGCGTATACAGCCTCTGCATCATTTTTTAATTTTAGAACAATATTAGGTTGAGACATGATGAATATATCAGAAAATTTAATATATAAGGTTTGTTTTGAAAAAACCTTGTTGAGATAGAATAAGATATCTTCTAATATATAATAATAGGGGTCCAATATTTCTTAATTGATATTTAATAATCTTATATATTATTTAATCGAATTATTATTAAAATATTGAAAATTAATGATAGAAAATGTCTGAAGATAAATATAAAAAAGCAGCACAAATAATAATAAAAGCTGGTGCGCTTCCCTTTCCTCTGAATGATACATTAGTCAGTATCGTAAAAGAAATGATTGAGGAACATGAATTAGATTTCATCTATGCGTTTAAAAGAAAGTCTTCTCAAACATTAGAAGAGTTGCTAAAAACAAGTAAAATGTCAGAGGAGCAAATCATCAAGAATGTGAAATCACTAGCAAAAAAAGGGTATATTTTTAATCAACCTAATTCTAACGGGGTTATGGTTTATAGATTAATGCCCTTAGTAATGGTTGGCGCTTTTGAATATGCATTTATGAAGGAAATAAACTATTCTCCAGCTGAGAAAAATCTTGCTGAATTGTTTGCAAACTATTTTAACGAAGTGGGAAGTTTCATTCAAATGAATTATGACACAATTGTTCCAATATTCGAAAAAATGCGTCCCTTTGACAGAACCTTACCTATCTTAGAAAAGAATATAAATGGAAGCGAAATTCAAATTCAAATAAACGAAGAACTACAAGTCCCTGAGGAAATAATTGTTCCAACTCAAAGGATCGAAGATTTAATTAACAAATTTGATGAGATTGCTGTGGGACATTGTTTCTGCCGAAATCATAAGGACTTACTAGGGGAATCATGTAAACAAACTAATCTGAGAGAAAATTGTTTTACGTTTGGAAAGTCAGCTAAGTATGTTTCAGAGCAAGGATTTGCTAGATTAGTCTCAAAAGAAGAAGCGCTTAAAATCATGAGAGCATCTGAAAATGATGGGTTAGTTCATAAGGCATTCCATCCTCATTCAGATATTCAAAAGGATGAAACAAGTATATGTAACTGCTGTAAATGTTGTTGTGGTACATTAGATTGGTGGAGAGGA
Source organism: uncultured archaeon (assembly GCA_964447495.1). Classification (GTDB taxonomy): domain Archaea; phylum Asgardarchaeota; class Lokiarchaeia; order Sigyniarchaeales; family SOKP01; genus SOKP01. The sequence continues at coordinate 14,448 of CAYUTF010000018.1, read as the reverse complement.
GGAATAACAGCAATGATTAATTCAACCAATTATTTATCATCGATTGATGAAGGATTATGTACTGGATGTGGTATTTGTGTTGAAAAATGTCCTGTGGAAGCAGTTCATCTGAATTCAGAAAATATAGCAAAGGTAGATAAAAATATTTGCATTGGGTGTGGTGTATGTGCTCACTTTTGCCCTGAGAATGCCGTTAGTTTAATTGAGGGAATGAGAAAAGTATATGTTGCTCCTCCAAAACTCAATTAACTTTCTCTTTTTATTCAATGTGCATCTTTGATTTAAACATTTCAATTGTATCCGAAATTTCATTTAGTTTTAGTTTGAATTCTTTAGGCAGCATTTTTTTAAGCTTCTCAAAATTAGCAATTATTTCTTTAAATTCGTCAATCCATAGTTTCATTAAGATCTCGTTTTCTCTTCCATCTATTTTATCATGAACCTTTTTGGTTACAATTTTCTCAATTTTATCTAAAAGCTTATTTTCATTAACTGTATATGAGATTTTCAATACATCTTGCTGATTCTTTACATATTCCAGTTCTTCTAATACGTTGGTTTTATGTTTGTAAAATTCTTCATTGAATTTATTGATCATGGACATAATAATCTCTTCTTGGGTCTTAATGGTTTCCTCAATCCGTTCTTTCATTTGTTGTTGGGCAGTAGCGATTTCTGTTTTTATGGCATCAATTTTTGCTTCTAGTTTTGTATATTTTTCACCAAAATTTTGTTGATCTTGAGAGTCTTCCTCATGTAATTTTTCTGTTTTTGGAATCTTTTCTCACCTTTATCTATTCTTTTTCAACTGTATTTCTTATATTAAAAAGAGAATTTAGTTTGGTTTCAAAATCATCTTTAAATCCATTTAGTTCATTATTTACTAAATCAATTTTATTTATTAAATAATCTATAGGAGTAATTTTTAAACTTAAGATTAAATCTTGAACTGAATTTAAATTGTTATTGAACAGCTTAATTACATTTGTTTTAATTTTATCGTAAATAAAGAATTCTTCTGGAAAAGTTATATTTGCTTCCTCTTCTATTTTAATTTTTTCTCTTTGTTCGACTTGCTTAATGACCTTTTTGACAATTTGAGGAGTAATTTTTTGTTGTAAACTGTTAGAATCAATATCTTCTATATTTATGAGTAAACTATATAAATCCTTCTCATTCTTCCTTAGAATAAGTAAAAATTCTTCACTTATCCCTTGAATTTGTCTTGATTTACTTTTCTTTTCTATTTTTTTTAAAAACTCATATACTATTAACTCAAATGCTTCAGAAAGGTTATCTTGGGTTTTTGCAGAGACAAATATAATTGGCATATCATTGATTCCATATTGACGAATACTGTTGAGTAAAATTTCAGAATTTTCAGGTTTAACTAAATCTGATTTATTACCTATTAAAAATCGGATTGAATAGGGAGATAGTTGATCTAATGTTTTTAAATACGTTTTCTTTAATTCAGAGAGGGTTTCTTTTGGATTAGATAAATCAAATACAAGAAAAACAATATCTAAATTACTAAAATAAGCAGGATTCAATGGATTGAAGCTTTTTTGACCTCCAATATCCCATATATTAATTCTAATTTGGTATTTATCTAATTGATATTCTTTTCGGACTATATTAGAGCCGATTGTAGGGATATAAATATTTGGAAAATTATTATCAAGATATAGGTTCACTATTGAGGTTTTACCAGAATTCCAATACCCTAGTATTGCCATTTTTAGATTAATTTCTGAAACAATCATTATTTCTTTAGATGATTAAAAAATCAGTAATTTAATTAATTATAAAAAGAGATATATTTAAATCTGACTTGATATCTTTAAATTCTTGAAATCTTATTCTTATTTTTATGAAAAATACTAGATTTAACCAAAAATGTTTTTAAAAAACAATAAAAGCAATAATTATTTGCAATACTTGAAATTTAATTGTCAATTGAAATTTACTTATGATTAATATGGCAACAGAGACAGATAATTTAGGAAGTTTTATTAACATGTATGAAGATACCTTAGATGAGAATGATTTCCAGAGCTTAAAATTTTATAATGTTACAAAAGAATACAAAAATATCGTAGCATTAAATAAAATCTCCCTAACTCTTAAGAGAGGGGACATTTTTGGATATATCGGACCAAACGGAGCTGGCAAAACCACAACTATTAAAATTATTGTAGGTTTAATCAAAAACTATGCGGGTGAATACTTAATCAATGATAAAATAATTATAAAAAAAACTAATAATCTTTTCAATATATTAGGTTATCATCCACAAGATACAGGATTCCAAACATGGAGAACGGTTAATCATGCTCTTTATACCCTCGGAAGGCTCTCTGGAATTAATAAAGCTACACTTAATGAGAGAATTCAAGCGATATTAAAATTTGTGGGTCTTCAAGAGTTTAGAGATAAAAAGATTAAACATCTCTCAAGTGGAATGATTCAAAAATTACGTTTAGCACAAGCACTATTAAATTTACCAAAATTACTTATTTTAGATGAACCCCTTTCGGGTCTAGATCCTGCTAGCAGGTTTCAGATTAAATCATTAATCAAGAATTTAGCACAAAAAGGAATAACGATCTTATTTTCATCACATATTCTTAATGATGTTGAAGATATTGCTAGTAAGATAGGAATTCTTAACCAGGGACATATTATGAAAATTGGTACGCCAACTGAATTACAAGATGAATTTCAGTTAGGAAATATTATTGAAATCATATATGCTGAAAATTCAAACCATTATGTTGAGCTTGAATCTATTAAAGAGATAGAGAGAATCGAGAAAATCTCTAATATAAAGCAACTAATCTATTTACATCGTGATATTAATTTAGATGAAGTAACACATAAAATATTAGGGTTTATTATTCAGCAAAAATGTCGAATTCGGAGCTTTAAATTTCTTAAGCCCTCTCTTGAAAACGTATATTTAAATTACTTAAGAGGGGGAATTAAATGACTTTAGCTATATTATTAGTCGATGAGTTACGAGGTTTTTACAAATCTAAAGTTATGATAGTTCTGTGGGTAGGTTTACCATTACTCACTATTTTGATGCATTTTTTTCAGCCAGATATGGAAGGTTTTCCTTTTTCGGCTCTTGTTTCAATAGTTTTATCGAGTATTGGAGGGACACTTGCCTCAGCAATGTTAAGTACTTCGCTAACAAGTGAGATAAATCAAAAAGTATATGATTTATTCTTAATTAGACCAGTAAAGCGTATAACTATTTTGATTTCTAAATTTCTTGCCGTTTATTTTTGTTTAATTATAGCTATAATTATATCCTTGATATTAGGATTTTTAATTGATTATCTTACTCTCGGAGAATTAACAGATATCTTTATTACTACCCTCTTTGAATCCTTGGCAGTCAGTTTAGCAGCAATAGCTATCTCATGTTCTATAGGGCTTTTATTTGGCATTACTGTTTCTTCAGTACCTGTTGCAGCCATCTTATCGGTATATCTAGGCAATCAGCTTTCTGCGCTCTCTATCTTACCTGTATTATTATTAAATATGGTAAATCCTTTTATTCTTGCAGCTATTATCGGAATTTCTATTCCCCTCTTATTAATAGGAATATCCTCTTTCTTATTTGTTCGTAAAGAGTTTTGAATTGTATAAACATTCTAATTTTTTCTTATTTATATTTGAACTTTTGTCTAAAAGTTGGTAATAAAAAAAAAGAAAATAAAGTAAAAAAAATAGATTATATTCTATAAATAGGATAAAATTTATCCTCGATATATTTGATAAAGTAATCGGGATTTAAATCCTCGTTAGAGATTCTTTTAATCAATTCCCTTGGTTGATATATTTTTCCATGTTGATGGACATTTTCTCTAAGATAGGTTAAAATATTTGAGAAGTCTCCTTTTTTGTAATCTTCAAGTAAAGAAGGATTAATTTTCAATGCATTGGCGTATATTTGAGCAGCATATAGATTACCTAAAGCATAAGATGGAAAGTAGCCAAAATATCCTTCAGACCAATGTACATCTTGGAGCATGCCATCTGAATCTTTTTTTACAGGTATACCTAATAATTTTTCAAATTTCTCATTCCACACTTCCGGGATATCCGAAGTTTCAATTTTTCCTTCTATAATATCATTTTCCATTTCAAATCGGAGAATTATATGTAATCCATAAGTGACCTCATCAGCATCAACACGGATATATGATGGTTGTACTGTGTTAATAGCTCTATGGAATTCCTCTAATTCAACATTTTTCAAATTATCTTTAAAATAGTCCTTTTTAAGGATAGGATACCAATATGTCCAAAACTCTTTACTTCTTCCTATATAATTTTCATACATTCGTGATTGAGATTCATGAATACCCATCGAAGAACCATCAGCTAATATAGTATCATGAATTTCTTTTTGATAACCCATCTCATATAATGCATGTCCACATTCGTGAATTGATCCAAAAATGCAGGTTGAGAAATAGTCTTCATTAATTCTAGTTGTTATACGAGTATCAGTCGAGGATAAAGTAGTCGTAAAAGGATGGACGGATTTATCTTGTCGTCCCACATTTAGATCAAATTCTAGCTTTTTAACTACTTCAACACTAAAATCCCACTGTTTAGTTATATCGTATTTTTGAGTTAGGATTGAAAAATTAGGTTTATCATCAGATGCAGTCAATTTTTTTATTATTTTCACTAATCTAGGTTTTAAATTATCAAAAACTTGTTTAATCCAACTATTTGTTGCTCCTGGTTCATATAAGTCTAATAATGTCGAGTATAAAGTAGGTCCTGTATCCAATTTCTTTGCAACTTCAATTTGAAGCCCAATCATTTTTCTTAATAATGGCTCAAATATAGAAAAATCGCTTTTTTCTCGCGCTTTAGCCCAAGCTTGATGACTCAAAATCCTAGTCTTTGCAATTTCAGTTACTAGTTCAGTAGGAATTTTTACTTCTTGATCATATTGTCTCCTTGCTTCTCTTAACATAGCAGACTCGATTATGTTTAGATTGGATAATTTTTCACATTGAGCGATTAATTTTCCAATTTTTTCTGCAATTAATTTTTCATGGATTATTTTCTCCAGAAGAGCCATTTGCTCAGAACGTCCCTCAAATGATCCGGGAGGTAAATTGACTTGTGTATCCCATCCTAATAGCGCATTAATATAATGAAGTCGTCTAAATTCAGTAAACTCCTCTCTTAGTTGTTTTATTGCACTCATAATACTTCATTTGATATTTTTTTAATAAAATCTTACATTTAATAATTTATACCGTTACTATTAAATTTTTTAAATTTCGAAAGTTAAATAATATTAATTGACAATTAATATATCATTCAATTTCATGAAAAATGAGCCTAACTTCTGAACCTTTGTCATATATATTATTTATTTTAACAATTTGCTGTTTTTTAATATTTATTTGGATAATGTTTATTATTAAAAATAAAAATAAAAAGATGCTTTACTCAAACATATATAATATTGGTCTAGTAGTTGTAAATATATTTCCTGCTAACCCTATTTACAGTTTTATATTTTTACTGTTATTAATTTGTAATCTTTTATATTTTCTCTTCTTTATATTAAGACCTAAAGTAATTGAGAGAGAAAATGAAGATATTTTCATTGAGAAGAAGAATTATTCTTTGGATAGTGGAGATATTAATAAAATAATTGATAAAAATGAACAAGAACTTGGTGATTCATAATAATCACGTCAATAATGTTTTTTATTGCCATTATCCCTCTTATTTCTTTAGTGGTTGGGGCCATACTAATGTCAATATTAAAAGAAATAGAACTCCGAAAAAAGATCTATTTGCTTCTCTCTTCTGGAAATCTTATAATAAATAGTATTCTATTAATTATTAATAGTGTATTTCCAAATCAAGAAATCTTCTTTAATATTCTCATTTCACATAATCAATATTTTTTTATGGAATTCATTTTTTTATTTCAATTTGTTTTCTCGATCTTTAATAAGTATGAATTAAAAGATTTTCAAAATGCGTACTTATTTGATGCAATTTCATTAATTATTTTTCTCTCTCTCATCGGAATTGTAATCAGTATAAATTTCTTAGCCTTTTTATCATATTTCTTTCTAGCAATAATGCTTATCGGAATAATTTTTTATTTTGGGGAGTTTAAGAAAGAATTTTCTCTATTAAAGAAGTACTTTATTGTTTGCTTCTTAAGCCTAGTATGTCTCCTTACAGCATCAATATTTTTCTATCTAGAGGCGGGAACAATGCAATTTTATAATTTAGGGGGATTAAGTTTATCCTATACGAATACTATTATTATATCTATATTGATAATTTTAGGTATAGGGATACCTTGTGGAATATTTCCTTTTTCTATTTACCATTTAAAAAATTACTTTCAAGAAACTAGTTTTTCTCATTTATTAATCTATATGCTTTTTAATTTTATATCGATATTTGGAATAATACAACTATTAAGTATCTTTAATGTGGCAAGATCTTTTAACATCATAATAATGATGTTCTTATCAAGTTTGGGTTTAGTCACTGCTATATATCATATCATACTTGAAATATTCACTTCCCAAGATGGATATACCTATTCACTAAAAAAAGTAATGGGATATACTTTTATTTGCGATTTTAATCTAATTTTACTATTATTATCAAATATCTATTTATTGTCTACGCCAATTTTAACAAATTTACTACATTCGTTAATCTTTTTCTACGTAAGTTTAATGTTAATAAAATTACTTGTATTTTCCACATTTATTCAAATAGCGAATCATTCATATGAAGATAATGTACGAACTTTAGGGAATTTTTGGTTAAAATATAAGATCTATGGAATAATTATGTTTTTATCGGGATTGATCTTAATATTTCCGTTGAGCTTAATTTATTTAAATTCTCTTTTTTTGCATTATGAATTAATAGTTCTTGAAATAAACTCACTTGTAGCATTGATAACTACATTAACAATAGTGTTATTGGTAATATATCTTTTAATTCTTTTATTATGTATTTCGCATTTTTTTATTCAAGTATATTTAAGTAAGAGGAGCTCTTATTTAAAAAAAGAAACATCTTATAATATTCCTGTTTTGTTTATTTATTTAATTACTGTAATTTTAATAGGTTTTATAATAGTTTACGCTGTAATATATTATATTAATCCATATTTCTTTTATAATCTATTTTTCATTTAAAAAAATTAGAGATAAAAACAACTAAAAATTTTCTTGGTTAACAAATATTTCAGCTGCCGTTTCTAGGTCATTGGTTGTTAAAGGTCGAGCGAGTGTTGTTTTTAACTCATTTATAAGATGCTCACATAATTTTAAACTAAGTGAGCTTCCATAGTTTTCAATTAAAGCCTGAAGTTTTTGAGGAAAATCTGAAGGTGTAAATTCTTTTTCTATTTGTAAATCCGTTTCTTCAATAGTTTTCGATGTTAAATCTAAATTAATATCTTCAAATTTTAAGAAGTCTTTTTTTGAAGCTACTTCTTTATCCTCTTGTGTAAATAGCGTTAGTTTTTCTACTTTTTTCTTTTCATATTTTCCCTCAAGGGGCATTTCAATGAAAATTTTTTTGGGAGGTACTGGTTTTATTAAATCTTGCTTACTTTCAGCTGGAAGTGGACTTACACTAATTTTACTGTGAAACTTAATTTGACCTGGAATCTCGAATTTAAGTTTGCTTTCGTCTTTGCGTCGTGATTTCTTAAAGTTTTCAATCTTATTATAAAGATTTTGTAATTTTTCCTTAAATTCGGAGATATATAAAAAGTCTTGATATTTATTACATATATTTATGAGCTCTTTATATTTTGATATAGCTAAAACATAATTCTCATCAATTTCATATTTTTCAGCTTCTTTAATTATCGCATTAAAGTTATCTGGTAAGCTCTTTTTTAAACCTAATGATAATGAGATAAGCTCCAATATTTGCTGCTTAGCATCAGATTTTTTTAATGAAATTTTTTTAAATTCGCCAATATTAAGTAGATTTTTACTTAACTTTATTTCTTCTTCATTAACTAAATCTACTTTATTACCTATTATTAATAATTTTGAAAGATTGCTTTCTTGTTTATGTAATTGCAAGAAATGTTCGATTACTTTTAAATTGTAGTTAGAAACATCAAATAGAAGTAAAATTAAGTCGGAGCCCTTTATAAATTTGCCCCATAAACCATGAAAGTTTTCAGCTAATTGAAAATCCCATAAATCAAAACTTAATTCATTTATATTAAAAATTGCTGCTTTAGCAAAATCGGCAATTTCACGTTCTTCATTATCTTTAAGCATATTATAAAGAAATGTCTTTCCAGAGTTAAATGGCCCCATAATTGCAATTTTGGAGTGCATATTATGTTGTAGTTGATTTAAAAAGCCTATTATTTCATCATTATATAATGTAGATTTCTCCGTAGACTCTAACTCAGGAAAAAGAGATCTAAATTTGTCGATTATTCTAATAAGTATATTTTCAATATAGTCTTTGTTATCTATTAAATCTGTAATAAATAAAAAGAGAAAATTGCTACTACTTCGATGGAATATTTGAAAATTAGAACCGGGGTGTTGGAATGTTTTACCAGGCATTGGCATTTCCAAATAGGAACTAAGAACTTTTTTTACATTACTTAATTCCTCATCTCCAATCGCCATTGCATAGGTATGAGTGAAAACTATCTCTTTTTTATAAAAAATATGAAGCTGCCTTAACATTTTTATCTTTATGTTTTCTTTTAAGGAACTTTAATATTATTCTTAATAAAAATATAAAAAATACTGATTAATATATTTTTTTTACAATTCAAGATTATTATTTTTAATAGAATAATTTATCAAATGATAAAATAGTAATTAAAATTAGATTAGATAAATTCTATTCTTTATAATTTAAATAAAAATAAGAAAATAAAAAAAATCTTTATAAAATGCCGTTACAACCTGAACACATTGATAAATTTATAGCAACGGAATTAGACTCGAAATCAAAAACAGAATTATTAGAATTATTAAATAAACGGATAAAGAGATTATGTTTTGAAGAATGTGAGCGTGACAGAATTTTATGCACCCTTTCACCTATGTGTTCTAAGAGATTTTTACTCAAACTTCGAATATTAAATGGTTTAACTATTGAAGATCAACCTACATTTTGTTATAGTGTCCATAAAAATATAATTCAACGAGATTTTAGAAATAAAACAGTAATATACAAACCATTTGATACTTATCTTTATTTAATAGATTTCTTAGATATCTTTTTTCATGGAGATTATAGAAAATTAAATAAATTTTTATCAAAAGAGGACTTTAAAGCTGCAATCGATATCTTTGATGATAGAATTAAAAATCGCGATGAACATTTTCAATATCACTTAACTGCTGATAAAAATTATCTGATATTTAAATTTGAAGAAAAAATACATATAATCTTTTTAAAGGAAAAGTATGTGTTATGTAATGTCAATAGAGAAAAGATAGCAAACTTAAAAATAGTTAAAGGTCTGAGTGATTTATTTTCATCATTATATTTTCCAGAGGTTCAACGAACTTTAGTCTCAGATGACTGTGTTGAACTTAAAACATATATCCCTAGAGATATATTAAATAAAATTAGTCAAAAACCGCCTGAAAATGAAGATAATAAAAAAGATCAATATTTATGGAATACGTTTGCTAATGATCTTGATGCATTAAGCCAGTTTTGTAAAGAAATAAATTTGTATATAGACAAAAATGAAAATTTAAAAATTAAATTACATCTCGACGTAAATAATTCTATTCGGTATCGAGATTTACGCCTAATATTTAATATTATCTTTCGGTTATATAACGAATTTTATATAATTTGGGTTTAAAATCAAAATTTAAAAGATGGAGGAGAAAAAATTGAGTGAAAAACCCCAAGAAAATCCAGAAATAGAAAAAATAAAAGTTTTCCTGAAAGATGAGCGATTTGACGATGTTGTAAATATGATTGCTCTTTATCTCGGTGATGCTAACGATAATAATTATTTAGATCGCCTTGAGGATGTTATTGAGACACTCATGCTTTTGCATGGTGGTCGGATTGTCCTTCGATTTCTTATTGAAAGATTAATTATTGATATCCCGTCTTTATTAGAAAATCTTTCAAAAAGGGATTCTGTCTTGCGTTATTCATTTCTATTATTATTAAAATCAATGTGTGAGAATGAATGCGATATATTTTTACCCTATAGTGAAGATTTATTAAATTCAGATGATCCAAATGTTAGGGAAGCAGATCTTCAGCTTATAATTTTTATTGCAGGAGGAGAAATGAGTATTGAAGATGAGTCATTAATTAAAGGTATCGCCAATAAATTAAATGATGAGAAAGATTTTGTAATAAAAAAAGCGATTCAAGCTTTAATTGCAATAGGTAAAGATAAACCAGCTCTTGTGACTAAAATCATCACTAATTATGTTAAGGAATTCCCCGAAGATGTAGACTTGAAAGCGTCGGTGGATATTATATTGAAGTCTATAGTTTCTATTGAGGGGATAGGAGTGATTGTAGAAGAAGAGGATGAAAAAGAAAAAGAGAAAGAAGGTTTAGAAGAAGCAGAAGCCGAAATTATAGATAAAGAAATTGAACTAAAAAAGAAAGAGATTGAAATAAAAAAGAAGAAATTGGAATTAGAAGAGAAGGAGAAGCAACTTGAGGAAAAAATTATTCACGAAAAAGAAAAGGTTCTGAAACTCAAAGAAGAAATGATCGACCAAGAAATAGAAAAGCCAGTTAAAACGGAGGAATTACCTAAAAAAGTTAAGAAGATAATAAAGAAAGAAGAATCAGATATCTTAGATAAAGAGTTAGAACTGAAAAAGAAAGATTTAGAAATTAAAAAGAAAAAACTTGAACTTGAGTTAAGAGAAAAAGAGATTGAAGAAATGGCAATTGAAAAAAAAGAAGAAACTTTAAAAATAAAAGAAGAATTAATCGAAAAGGAAAACGAATTATCTCGAGTAGAACTGGAATTACAAGGGAAAAAGATAAAAGAAAAAGAACTTAAACTGTTAGAAAATGAGCTAGAACGAGCAGATCAATATTTTGAAGAGGAAGAGAAAAAGATTGATAAGGAAGAAGATAAAAATAAATAAAAATTTCTGTTTTTTATAATTAAATCCGATTTACCTTATCTTTATAAACCATCAATTATTCTCTCTTGTTTTCTGTAATAGGTGTGGTATATAATCGTTTTATTATTTTTCTTACCTCCTGAACTTTACTACTTTCAGGGGGCAAACTTCTCTGTATTTCTTTAGCCAATTTATAAGCAAATTCAATATAATTCAAATCTTCCAAAAATTCAACAATTTGAATTTTATAGTCCGGATCTTGTGCCCCTTCACCATATTCTAAGAGTTTTTCCTTAAGTAGGGTATCAATTTTTTCGGTTCTTTCAACAAATCTTACTTTTTTGACTAATTCTTTGAATGAATTGAAAATATTATATAATTCTGACTTCGGATAATCATCGATATTTTTTAATACATAAAATATAAACAGTTCTGCTTTTTCATAGCGTTTAGTTTTTAAACTCACCTCGATTAATTCTAAAAGCGCTTGTTCATAAAGAAATTTGCTATCAATATTAGGGATAATCTTTTCAAAGATCCAGTCTAATAAGTTAGGTAAATTAAACTTTTCAATAATATCGATGAGGAATTTAATAACAGAAAAATATAATTTGGCATTCTCTGTTTTTGTAGAACTTAAAAACGAGACTAATGCATATTTTAAACGCCCCATGGCATCTTCTAAATTGATAGGAGTCTCAGCAAATTTATAAAATGCCGATTCTAAAATCGGTTTAACCTTTTCTTTACTTTTAAAATCATAAACGAAATATTCACCCCAATTTGGAGCTAAAATTGCTTTACTGTATTTTGCACCTCCTATTGATTTAATATTAGATTTTGTTTGCTTTTCAGCATCAGGAATGCCTTTTTTAGTATGATTTTTTGCTTCTTCTTGAGAAATCATTTCTAAAATGATCTTATTTTTCTCTTTTGGAACTATTATTTTAAAATAGACTTCATCATTTTCATTAAATAGATCTTCTCTTAGCTCTTTAGGGAAAGTAATACCAGTTTTAGTCTTTTTTACGATATCTTCAAAAAAGAGATCCTCTTCTGAGTCTTTCTTATCAGCCATAATATTAATTAATAAAAATGATATATTAATAATTTGCTTATTAATTTAAAATTATTACCATCGAAATTAATGGTACATCGATTATTTAACCTGTTTTATTTACTAGCTCTACCCCACGTACACTAAAATTTTTATCAATATAGCAGAGAATTGAATGACCTACATGATCAAAGACAATTGGGACGGGATATGATTCAGCATTTTCAATTAAACTTATTTTTACTATTAAGGGAAGTATTTTATTACACACCATACATTCAACATTAATTACTTTGATTAAATCTAATTTATGAAATCTCTCCACAATATCTTCAATATTCTTTTTAAAAGGATGAAAAATAGATGGAGTAAAATTTTCATAGCTAAGAACATAATCCACATCCCATACTTCATAAAATTCTTTTGATATATATTCGATTAGTGCTTCTAATAACTGAAACTGTATTTCATTGGTGGAACCCGCAGAATAAATTAAATTACCTTTTCGAATATGAACTATTTTTAAATTTCCTTTGTTAAGATGAAAGAAAATATTACTCATTCTATTTTGCTTAACTATATTCAAATCAAGCATATAACTTTTATAAGACTTTGGAGGTTTCCATTCAAAAATAGTAAATTCATCATTACTAATATTAATAAATTCAAGATAATTCAATATTTTTTTGAAATCTAACATGCTAATAGTCAAATCGTCTAAATATAGTCATTATTATAAGGATGTTGATACTGAAATATCCTTTACTAAAAATTATTAAATAATATAGTAATTAAAAAAAAGGACAGATATTTATATATATATATATTATACATTCATTCTAATTAAATCTAATTTGCGGTAAGGCTCATTCCATATTATACGTTTGAGAAGGAATGACTAATTAAGATTGAATTGTATTATATTTTTTTTATTTAATTCTAATCCTCTTTACTATAAGCTTTTTTAAAAACATTTTTATCATCAATTAAATTTGCTAATTATAAAGCTTCTTCCCAAAGAAGGTTCATTTTAAATGAAAAATAAGAAAAAGATAGAATTAGACACATTTCAGGAAACAAAAGTAGCTAAAAAATATAAAAATCTCCAATTTACTGTGATATTAATCCAACCTGAGCATTCTGGAAACATAGGTTCTATAGCTCGTATAATGGCAAACTTTGAATTTACAGATTTAGTATTATTTAATCCTTTAGAAAAATTAGAAAAAATATTCAGCTACGAGACCCAAGGCTTCGCTATGCATGGAAAAAATATACTTTTTAAAGCACAGGTAATTCAAATTAAAAATGAACTGAATCACTTTAATGAACTTACAAACTTATTAAATGAATTCGATTTTATCATTGCTACCACAGCAAAAGGAAGAAAATATACCAATTTGACACGAAGTGCAATCTTTCCTGAAGATTTTAATTTGCCTATTTCTGACCAACCGTTAAAAATCGCCGTTATTTTTGGAAGAGAGTCTCGAGGATTAACCAATGACGAAATGAATCTTGCAGATATAATATTAAGAATACCAACCAGCGAATCTTATCCCACACTGAATATATCTCATGCATGTGGTATTATTTTATATGAATTGTTTATAAAATTGAATGACTTGAAAATAGGAAGTGGCAAAAAACCCGTATTATTAGCTGATCGAGAAGAAAGGCAACTCTTGCTTACAACGATAAATAGTATAATCAAAAAAATAAAAATTCGATATTATAAGAAAAATAATGTGTATCTCGCCTTTAAACACGTATTTGAACGTTCTTTGATAACTAAGAAAGAATTAAGCTTAATTTTAGGGGTTCTCTTAAAATTCTACTCTTTAATTGAAAATCGCAAATTATATGATGAATAATTTCTAAGAATAAAGCAAAATGTTACTTCAAATATGATTATACTGCCTCATATCGTCGTGGTTTTCTATTATGATATATTTTTAGTTTTTCAGGAGAGCTTTTTCTGATTCGATTGATTACTTTGGCTAAAGACCCTCTGTGTATATATCCCATAGCCGCAGCCCATTCTGCAGCTGTAGATATTCCTATTTCCTTTAATTTATCAAGACAGATTTGCTCAAAAGTCTTATACAATATTTTTTGTGTAATTTATAGCACCAGCTCTTCAAGTTTTTAAAATATATCTATTAAAGTATCATATAAGGTATTTGTATAATTTCTACATTATTGTTTAAAAGTTAGTTAAATCCTTATTTAAGTGATAATGAACAAGAT
>CAYUTF010000017.1:17903-50495 GCA_964447495.1 uncultured archaeon | reverse complement strand
ATGCAACAAGAATGGTAAAAAAATGTGTTTCTGGGTTTAGTAATATGCTGGCAGCACCAAATGGAGGCATCGGACCAGAGTATCCCGGGACTCCCGCTAGGTTTGTGAGTGCTCCAGAAAATAAAAAATATCATGAATGGCTCTTTGATCAAGATTCTGAAAATCCAAATTCTCGTCATTTTAACGGAACAGGTAAATATCATAATTGGAGAGTTCGGTTACATACCAGTAGAGACGAACTTGCGGGCTATTATTTAGGTTTTGCATCAGTCTTAAAATTTATCGATCCTACTGTTAATGAGGATAGTAGATGGTGTGTAGAAAGAATAAAATTATTAACCGAACAAATGATTGAAGGATTTAGAAAAACAAACTGGCTCGTTTTAGGAGGTAATGGAGAACCAACTGGGTCTGATCTCAATCCTATTTTTGAAGGAAGTCCGTGGCAAATTACCTTATTAAGAATCGGTGCTACGGCACTTCCAGAAAAATACGAATCGCTCTATAATTATGCTGCTGCCAAGATGCTTTCAATGAACAGTTTAGGCAAATCTGATAGGGCAAACACCGCATATGATACTTATGCCTTAGCATTTTCTATGGATGTGATGTTCTCCTTAATTATTCTAGAAGATAATCCCCAATTACAATTACACTATATTAAGAATTTTGAAAGAGGCTTTTACGACTATTTGAGATATCATAGGAATGCCTATTTTAATGTCATACATCTTGCGTTTATGACTCTTGTTCCAGATTCTCGTCTTTTTGAAAAACAAGAATATAATGATGAGATGATTAAATGGGATATCCTTGACCAATTATGGAGATTCAACACTTCGGGATGGGGTAATGGAATTAGAAACTATAACTTAACGGTCCGGCCAAATTCAACTCGCGCAACCAGTCTTAATCCAGAAATAGCAAAAATGGAAATTAATCTCAATAGAGCAAAATGGCAAGATTTCTTCGAGAACAACATTTATGGCACTTTATTTGCTTGGCTTGGAGACTTAATTAATTTTAATGATGTTCAATATTTATTACCATTAACCGTTTCGGAAATGGGGGTACATCATTTTGAGTGGGAACACAGCAAGTTTTTTGGAAAAGGAGGGGATAACAAACCGGAGGATAATGGATTGAAACAAGTCATACCTAATTCTTATCTAGTCATCTATTGGATGGGAAAAGCATTCGATATTTTTTAATTATTACTAATATTAAGTTATCTTTTAATTATTATAACAAAGAGTTCGATAAAAATTGGACTCTAAAATCTAAATATATATATTTTAATTTTAAATCTTAAAGTAATATACGTATTAATTTTGTAAGAAATTTGATATCCAAAAAAAAAGTGATGTAGAAATGCCATATGATATAGATAAACACCGATATTATTCAAAGCAAAAGTATGAAGCCGCAATAGGAACATTCGCAACAGCAATAGTTTTCTTGTTTGTCGCAATATTGTCTTTAGTGTTGAGAAGTTTTCCCACATTCGACATAATTGCACTTTCTGCCTGGGGATACTGGTTCTTTATTCCCGCATTCTTTATTTTTATAGGTGGTTTCCAACAAATTTATACTAATAATAAATTTAAAAATGCCGTTAAGAATGCTATCTTAGATCGTGGAGGACAGGGAATATTTAACTTAGAAGATTTAGCTCTTGAGGTTGGAATAAAACCAAAAGATGTGCTTAGAGTTTTAGTGGATTTACGAGCAAGGGGAGAGATAACGTATCGTTTTAACTCAGATACAGGAGAGATTATATTAGGTGAAGAAGTTAAATATGCTCCTGTAGAGAACTTTGTAGCTCCTAAAAATCTAGACTCCGCACTTCCTTCAGAAGGAAAAACTTATTGTGTATATTGTGGAAATAAAGTCAGAGAAGGCTCCCAATATTGTGCGTTTTGCGGTTCAAAATTATAAACTGCACTTTTTAAATTCTTTTTTTATTAATTTTTTTTTAGCATCTATATTTAATATAATAAGGATAATTAGATCATGTAACAGCATAGATTAATTAAATAAGAGAGCATTAAATTGCAAAGTTCTGTTCTTACTTTTGGGGAAATTATGTTAAGGCTTTCACCTCCCAATTTTAAAAGATTCACCCAAGCAAGATCTTTTGAAGCAATATATGGTGGTGGTGAGGCAAATGTAGCAGTATCTCTAGCAAATTTCGGAATACCCGTTGATTTTGTGACCCGATTACCTAAGAATGACATAGGCAGGGCATGTATTCAATATTTACGACAATATGGCGTCAATACTGATAAGATTATATTCGGAGGAGAAAGGATGGGAATATACTTTCTTGAAGTGGGTGCATCAGCTCGTTCAAGTCAAGTCATATATGATCGAGCCAATTCTGCGATAGCTACTGCCACACCAGAGATGTTTGATTGGCAAAGAAATTTTAAAGGAGTATCGTGGTTCCACTGGACAGGAATAACACCTGCAATATCTCAAAACTTAGCCGATATATGCTTAGAAGCAATAAAAATAGCAAAATCTAAAGGAATAACAATTTCATGTGACCTTAATTTTAGAAATAAACTCTGGAATTATGGGAAGAAAGCATCAGATATCATGCCAAAACTATTAAGTTTATGCGATATTGCCATTGGAAATGAAGAGGATGCTGATAAAGTCCTTGGGATAAAAGCTCCCGATACAGACATCACTTCTGGAAAAATAGATCCGAACAAATACAAGTATGTGGTTGAGCGAATGGCTCAACATTATCCAAACTTAAAATTTATTGCCATTACATTGCGTGGGTCATTATCTGCTAGCCATAATACCTGGTCTGGAATTCTTTATGATAAAAAACAAATGTATATCGCCCCTCACTATGATATAACTCACATTATTGATAGAGTTGGCGGCGGAGATTCATTTGTCGCTGGTTTGATATATGGTCTACTTAATTTTAAAGACGATCTTCAAAAAGCTTTAAATTTTGCGGTAGCATCATCTTGTTTGAAGCATACGATCTTTGGCGACTTCAATTTAGTGTCTGTAGAAGAAGTACAGAAAATTATGAAAGGAGATCTTTCTGGAAGAGTCACGAGATAAATCAAGTTGTACTAAATATTCATATGAAAAGATAATTTATAACTCACAAATAATTTCTAAAAATAGTATCTAATTTAGTTTTTAAGTGATTATTTTGATCCTAAATAGTGAAAAGATGATAATTACCGCGACCACCGCGAATTCTTGGATATTTCCAAACGTAAAAAATTGGGCGGAAACTACTGATGCTTTAATAGAGGATGTAGTTCAATGTTACGAGGCGGGAGCCGCTATCGCTCATGTTCACCTTCCAAGAGGAGAAGAAGCAGATACAGTAAAAAGAATCAGGGAAAGATGTGATATTATTATCCAAGGAGGGATGTCCAGCTATCCAATAGAGGATAGAGCTCCTGATTTTTATGCAAAACCAGATATGCTTTCAATTATTCTTAATCATCATGATGAGCATTTTACAGGAATAGCTGTAAACCAACTGCATGATCTTGATGAATTAGAACAATACTGTATTACTTGTAAGAAATTTAATATAAAGCCCGAATGGGAGGTTTGGCATACTGGCTCTTATTGGAATTTAGAGTATTTAATTGATAAAGGATTATTAGAACCTCCGCATGTATTAACCCTTTTTTTTAATTGGCCAGGTGGAACTTGGTCTCCTCCTACGCCAGATGAATATCTTCACAGAGTCAAATATATGCCTGAGAATTGTCTCCATACGGTAAGCATTATGGGAAATGAACAAACGAAAATTGCAATGCTATCTATTGCAAATGGAGGAAATGTGAGAATAGGGACAGAGGATTATCCTTTTATAAAAGAAGGACGTCCTGCGAAGAATAATGCAGAGTTAGTTTCAAGAATGATTAAAATTAGCAGAGAAATGAATCGTGAAGTTGCCGATCCTTCTGAAGCAAGAAAAATTATTGGTATATAATACTTAATTAAAAATTAAAGTGTTGTAGTTATGAAACTTAAAGATAAAGTAGTAATAATAACTGGCGCAGGGGCAGGCATAGGAGAAGCTACAGCTAAATTATTCGCTAAAGAAGGCGCTAAGGTCAGTTGTAATTCTATATCTCAATCCGCATTAGGCGTCGTAAATGATATAATCAAGAACGGAGGAGAAGCAATTTTTGTGCAAGGAGATGTTTCAAACGAGCAAGAGGCAAGAAATTTAATTGAGGAAACAATTAAAGCGTATAAAAAGATTGACATCTTGTTTAATAACGCTGGCATTGTTTTGGGAGGAACTATAGATTCTCTTTCCACTAAAGATTGGGATCGAACAATGGCTGTAAATGTTCGAGGCGTTTATTTAGTATCAAAATATGCAATTCCTTATTTGAAGAAAAATAAAGGATGTATCATAAATAACGCTTCTTCGGTAGCTTTCAAAGGAGTTTCTAATCGTGCTGCTTATACCGCATCTAAAGGAGCTGTCCTTTCAATGACGAGAGCGATGGCTTCGGATTATCTTGAAGACAATATTCGTGTAAATGCAATTTGTCCCGGAACTACGGATACTCCTTCTCTAGCAGAAAGAATTAAGAGTCGTGGTGGGGATTATGATAAAGTTAGACAAGAATATATCGATCGACAACCACTAAAACGTCTTGGAAAACCAGAGGAAATAGCAGAAGGGGTTTTATTTTTAGCTACAAATGAATTCTGTACAGGTGTAAGTCTTTTAGTTGATGGCGGTATGACGATGTAAAGATAATATACTCTAAAATCTTATCTTGTGGTCCATCCTCCATCAATCCTTAAATCAGCACCGGTGATATATGAGGATTCTTTAGATGCTAAAAAGAGGATTCCATTGGCAATTTCTTCGGGTGTTGCCCAACGTCCTAATACTCCTTCTTTTTCAAACTCCTTTTTAACCTCTTCATAGGATACACCTCTGTCGCGAGCTTGTTTTGCAACATCGCTTTGTAACATTGGAGTATCAGTTGCTCCGGGTGAAACACTATTTACTCTAACATTATATGGTGCTAAATCTAACGCTAATGCTCGTGTATAACCAAGAACCCCTGCTTTCGTTGAACAATAGTTAGCATGAGCTACCTGGCCGATGTGAGCCGCAACAGAAGCTAATGTTATAATTGACCCAAATTTTTGTTTTTTGAAATACGGAACAGCATATTTACACGTATAATGTGTACCTTTTAAGTTAACATCAATTAACAAATCATAATCTTCATCTGGAAAAGTCTCGACGGGACCTACTCGTACAACACCAGCATTCACAATCAAAACATCAATTCTTTCATATACTTTAATAACATGCTCCATCATCTCTTTTACTTCTTCTGATTTTCTCACATCAATTTTCATTATTGTAGTCTTATTTTGTTCTTCTTCTCTTAGCATATTAAATGTTTTTTTTAAACCTTCTTCATCGATATCAGATAAGATTTGAATAGCACCTTCACTTGCGAATAATTTCGCTGTAGCTTGTCCAATACCTGAAGCTGCACCTGTTAATACAACTATTTTATCTTCCATTCTCATTTTAGATAACCTCTATTTTACTACTATTTCTTTATTTAGTTTAGACAATCTTTCACATCCAGAATCATTGACTCGATAACAATCTTCTACTCCTACCAACCCTTGCCCGCGAACATTGAGCCATACTTCGAGATCGAGGACCATATTTCTTTCAAAAGGTACATCCATTGCACTACTAGGACCAAATAAGTGAGTTTCTTCACACTCAAGGCCAATGCTGTGTGCTGTAATCAGATAAAAGCCCCTTTTGGTTAATGATTTTAAATAATTTGTTGCTTCCACTTTAAATTCTTTAGCATTAACTCCTGATTTAATATTATCTGCGCAAAATTCTTGAACTTGGATCATATACTCCATTGCTTCTTGTGCCTTCTTCGGAACTTCACCAATTACTACCCCTCTACTAACATCTGAAATATATCCTTCCCAGACTGCACCAAAATCAAATCGAACAATATCATTCGGAGTTACAGGTGTTCCTAATCCTGGAGCTTCTGGATCTGACGATCCAATACTCATAGTTAAATGATCCCATCCCCACGCCCCCTCATCTACAATAGTTCTTCTTGCAAGTTGCAAAAGCTCAGTATCCTTCATATCTAATTTAACTGCTTCTATACAAGTGTTTATTGCTTTTTCTGCAACTTCTGTTGATTTCTTTATTCTTCTTATCTCCTCCTCAGTTTTAATCAATCGCATTCCAATAAACGCTTGATCTCCATTAACAAATTTTGCATTAGGAAATTTTGCTCGTAAAGCTTCAGATTGATATCGTGGCATATACGACTCAAGACCTATAGTTTTATCTACTAAACCCCATTCCTCGATTTTTTCTATAAGCTTCTTTACTGCGCCTTCTAGGGATCCTACGCGAAAAACATCACTAGGAGGTACCCACGAAAATTCTTCTACGCTATCATATAGCGACCATACAATAGCACTCTCCTCACCATCCTTACGGACTAAGGAAAGATTAGGATACTGATTAGATAAAACATATAATATTGGATTGGGCGCTACATGAGTAACAGGTAAACCAGTTGTATAAAATACATTTACTGGTGTTGAGGCAATCAATAAATCAATATTATACTTGTTCAATACTTCTTGAGCTCTTTTTTTACTATATCCAATTGGTTTAATCATCATTTTTCACAATTATCGAATATTTAAAGATTAGAATTCAATTTTAATAAAAAACTTTTTAGATTTTTGTTAATCATCGATTAGATTCATTTTTCTAATTTTTACTTTTTTGTATTGAACAGCTTAATAAGCTATAAATATCTTAAAAATTTTTCTCAATTATGGAATTTGTTAAATATGGACTTATTGGGAGTGGAGTCGTTTGGAAATACCATCAATTTGGGATAAGAAATATTCCTAAAATGAAAATCAAATCATTATTTGATATTAATGAGAAAAATGGGAAAAAAGTCGCTAAAGCTGGAAATATGAACTATTATTCTGATTTAAACACATTTCTTAAGAGTGATATTGATGCCGTTATAGTAATGACACCCCACTATCTCCATGAAAAATATGTTATAGCTGCCGCAGAAGCGGGAAAGCATGTATTATGTGAAAAACCGATGGCTACGACCCTAGAAGGGTGTGATGCAATGATTAAAGCGACAAAAAAAGCAGGAGTTAAATTTATGATTGCTGAGAATCACAGATTCTTACCCGCACATAAATATATTATGGAAGCAATACAAACTGGATTAATAGGAAAAGTTTTTTTAGTACGCGCTTACGAAGGAGTGAATGAAATAAAAGGGTTAATGAGAGAGGGATTTTGGAAAGGACACCCTATATTAGCGGGAGGAGGTGCATTGATTGACATGGGAGCTCATAAATTTGCCACTCTTAATTGGATTCTAAACGATACAATCGAATCTGCTTATAGTTGGATAACAAAACAATGCACTAATTTAGAAGAAAAAGCAGAAGATAATGCCATGGCGCTCATTAAATACAAAAATGGGACAATTGCCGATATAACAGTTAGTTTTTCTGTAGTATCTCCCTTTAATAATAGTTTAGAATTATATGGAACAGAAGGTACAATTATTGAGAGTCATGAGTTAATAAATCCAATTAAGATCTTCTCTAAAAACGAGCAAATGGGGAAAAATGCAAAAAAGTGGTATGTACCAAAAATTGAGCATGGACCATTCCCTCTTTATTATGAGTTGTCTATGAGAAATGAAGATTCCCATTTTACTGATTGTATTATTAATGATACTATTCCTAAATTTTCTCCTGAACAAGCAAGAGAAGCTATTTATGATGTTTTATTATGTTATCTCTCCGCTAAAAAAGAAAAAACTGTCTCGCGTGAGGATTTAAACGAAGTATATAATACGGTTGGTACAAAATCTATCTTAGAAGGATTAGAAGAGTTTGTCCAGAATAATTGCCCAGAATAACTTACAGTGTAGAGTGAAATATAGATTGGTTTAAAATTTTCAGAGATATCTCGAGTTTCGAGTTAATTTTTCACAGAACTCAGGACTTTTTTGTCTATAAAAGTTAGAATTAATGAAAGTTATGTTTGAGATGCTGGAATAGATTCACATGTCTAAATACTAAATTCCTCTGCAAAAAGATCAATTATAATTGGTTTTTAATTTCTTGATACTCTACAATTTTCCAGTTTTGACAATTTATATGTCTTTGATTAACATTAATGATTTATTAGAGACGCACTTTAATATAGGGAATTATTTCTATTTTTGAATATGAAAATTTTAGATGATGAAAAATTTATCAGAAATGTGGAAAACTTAATTGATCCAAAGGAAGTTAGCCATTTATATTTCTTCCAAACATTCAAAAAGCTATTACCTCGCTCCCTTTTTAAAAAACTATTAATTAAAACTTCAAAAAAGACTCCCTACATGGGTTTTGTAATTGAACCTTATTGTCTGTTTTTATTCTTTAAGCTTAAAAATATCGAGAAGGCAAAATCATTATTGCCGGAACGTTATGAGTTGAAAAAATCTAGAATTTTTGCTGATGAAGAACCAGAACATTATCTGGGAATGGGGGTTTTCAATACCCGAGCAAGTACTTTTTGGGGTTCTAGACTAGAAACATATCTCATTGCAGAAGATAAAGAAACTGGTCTTATATCCTGGATTTTTATCGATATTCTGAGCAATACAATAATTGCACTCCCTTCAGTAGGAGTTGCAGATAGAAACAGTAAAAATGCGATATATACGACTAGCTCAAAGGGAGATATACTACTGGATTTTAAAGAAGACAAAACTGACCGACAGATAATCTTAACGGGTAATATTACCAATGGAAAAATGCGTAGTCTTGATCAACCCCTTTGGGTAATGGGAAATTCATCTATCGGTCACAGTAAAAAATTTTCAGATAATAAAAATGATGATACACTTGCTGTAATATTTGATCCTGCTGAAGTTGAAAAGGCTTTAGACATTCCTATTGAGGATATTCACTTAAAGTATAATACACTTTTTCCGGATTTAGCAGAGCCGGAACTATGCAAGGCATTATGTTTCCCCTTCGCTCAGCACTATATTGCCGACAGTCCAGGCCGTCGCACCTATATCAAAGATATCAATGACATGATCGAAAATTATAATAAAATTGCAGATATGGAAGAAATTCAAACATTTTCAACTAGAGGTATAAAGAGAATGTTATTATTTGGAATATCTTTATTTATGGTAATCTTTATTTCCCTAATTATTATATTGATAATCAATCTATGAAGATGGATTAAAAAAAAAATACAAAGGTTATATAAATGAACCAAGAAGAAAACAAGAAATTTATAAAAAAGACAGAATCTCTTGTAAAACCTCAAGATGTAACTGCCATTAGTTTTTTGAGCAGTTTCAGTAAATCTCTTCCTAAAAAAACACAACATAAATTTACAGAGAGCGGCAAGAAAAAAGTTCCTTATATGGGATTCATAGTAGATCCCTATGGTTTATTTCTATCTTTTAAGATAACAAATACTTCAGCAGCGCAAGAGATGCTCCCCGATGGATATGAATTAGCAGAAGCCTCATTCTTTAAGAACGATGCAAAGTTTCCCATGGCAATTGCAAGCGTATTTACCGCTCGAACATCAGGATTTATAGGCATGAGACTCGAGTTTTATATTATTGCTCGCAATAAAGAAACCGGGATGTTATCTTGGATCATTTGTGATTATGAAACGAATACTAACAGCTATGACCCAAAAAATGGATTTTGTGGGTACACTTGTGATCCAGCCGTGTATACAACCACATACTTTGGGGAGTTACTGGTTGATATTAAGAATCGCACCAACAATAAAGAATTCATTGTATCGGTTGACTTAGAAAAAGGTAATTCAAGGGAATTGGACGAATCTCTCTGGATTGAAGGAAATCTTATTGTCGATTATGGTGGCGAGCTAAAAAGTGATTTTTCAGAGCCTTTCAGCCTGATTTTTGATGCAGATATGGTGAAAGAAGCGGTAAACATACCTTTAGAAAATGTTTCAATCAAGTCAAACTCCTATCTGGGTAATATTATTGATCCTGTTAAGCCAGTTAATGCTCTTATCTTTCCTTATAGTCAGCACTTCATTATTAAGCAAGACCTGGAAAAGTATGCGGTTAAAAATCAAAAGGACTTAGATCTTCAAATAAAGTCTTTCCTTAGCAGAACTGGATTTAAAGCCATGTCGGGTGATGATATAAAAAAACCCATTTATAGAATGATCTTAATTTCTTACGTAGGACTTATCAGTACAATTGTATTTTTACTAATACTACTCTTCCGATAAGTTTGGGTAAAAAACTCATTTTTTACCTTTCATTAATTTCTTGGCAGCTGCCAATCCTGTAAGAATCGCAATGGGTATTCCAGAAGGACTATATACCCATTGACCAGCTTGGAGTATATTTGGAATAGGAGTTTTCACAGATTTAGTCATTTTAAGAATATCTTGAACCACAGGAATGGGATTCTCAAACGTCCAACCTGTTATTGCTCCTTCAGAGCTTCCTACTCTGTTTGAAATGCTGACGGGTGTTAAAGAGAAACGAAAGAGAATCTTATCTTTGATTTTTGGGTATACGGATTTTGATAAAACCTCTATCATGCGATTCTCGACTTCTATTTTGAAATCTTCATACCATCCTCCCTCTTGGACCTTTTTCATGAGATCATATTCAAAGAGAATGCTCACTATTAATCCAGTCTTTCCTTTTGGAGCTAAGGTGGGATCTCTAAGCTCTGGAATGGAAATCTCATATGTATTCAGTTGGCAATACTCGTCTAACCACTGCATAATGGCTTCTTTGGGAGTTGTTTCGAAATTCTTAATAATTGTATTTAATGTACTCCAAGTTGATTCTCTTAAACCTTTTTTTGATGGAGTATAAAAAAAATGACCGTTCGAAATCGATTGAAATTTGTCGAGAGGTTCATCTATCCCTAGGAATATAGTAAAGACTGAATCTCCGCCTCGACTCAATAGAAATTTCTCTTTTTGAATTGATATCTTGCGAGAAACTTTTTCCTCTAAATCACGCAATTTAAGAAATCGATATAAAGATTTCAAATCCGCGCACCAAACAAGCTTTTCATAGGAAAACGTGTTACCTTCAATATCAGTTAGCTTGCTTTCAGCAGGAATGACTTCGTGTATTTCTGTACCATATAAAATTGCCCCTCCCCAATCAATGATCTTTTGCATGAGAGCTTCTGGAATTTTACCTGTACCCCCCTTTGGATAAAAATAATCAAGGTAAGTGTGAAAATATCCTAAGGCAAAAAAAGTAGGCGTGCTCCTGAAGAAATGTTGTGTCATAATATTGATAAGTGATTGGTTTGAAGTCATTTTTTTTAGAGTATCTTCAACCGGATCCTTCCTTCGATTTATCCGGCGAATAGTAAGAAGGAACTTGCCTAAATAGGGAAGAAGTTCCTTAAAAAGATAACCTATCTCTTTTTTAATGTCTCTGAAAATAGGATTATCAATCTCATTTAGAATGGCCATGTCTTTCAGGATTTTTTCGATTAACAAGAAAATTGCGGCAATGTCCTCTTTATTATTGGGATACAGCTTTTCTAATAGAGACTGATATTCATATATACTTTCCTCTGACGTGAAGTGTAAAATTTCATTCTCAATACCAATCGAAACCGGACTTTTAAGTAGTTCAAGTGAAATTCCAAGATCTTTTAATAAGGGTCGCACGGCTCCTGAATTTTCAATGGACCTCGGACCAGTATCAAAAACAAAATCATCTTTTTGGATTGAACTTAGCAAGCCACCACAATTTTTGTTCTTTTCAATTAAAAGAACATCATGTCCCGCCCTTGATAAATAAGCCGCAGCGGTTAAACCCGCCATCCCCGCTCCTACAATGATAACTTCATGAGTTCTAGTCGTCATGCTAACCTGCCTAATTTTATACTTAAATCCCACATCTTTTCTGCGACTACTCGGTCCGAGGCAGGAGGTGCGGGCTCCTCTTCGTAAGTGAGGTTGAAAAACTTACCACTCACACCCTCAATATCCTTCGAAACCCCAAGATAGTATAAGGATTTAGCGGATATCCTTGGCGATCTGTAAGAGGGTTCGATGAAAACCCTCTGGAATAATCCAGTACTTTCTTCTCCCATGTTGGTTTTTACATTGCCAGGATGCATTGCGTTAATCGTCACGCCACTATTTCGGAAGTAATCATTAAATTTGATCATTGTAAGAAGTTGGGCAGTTTTTGCTGATCCATAGCTTTTGAGTCCCGAATAACTTCGCTTCTGCCAGGTGAGATCATCTAATTTCAAACCAAGGATGGCAAAGCGGTGGCCCTCAGAGTTCACTAATATAATCCTGCATTTTTGCTGGGCTTTAAGTTTATCCTTCAAAATGAAATTTAAGATAAAGGAGCTTAGATGGTCTACTTGGAAAACCATCTCAAGACCATCATCAGAGAGCGTTCTCTCCGGCAAATAGACACCTGCGTTATGAATGAACACATCGATATTCAGATCGGAATTTGCAAGTTCTTTACCAACTTTCTTCACCTCGGAAATGTGAGCAAAATCTACGAGCTTGTATTTGCATTCAACTCCAAAATCCCGTTTGATTTCATCGTATAGATTTAAGGTTTTTTCCTTGTTTCGGTTTATCACTAACAGGTTCGCTCCGTGTGAAGCATATTCTCTTGCAGTGAAATATCCAATTCCAGACGTTGCTCCAGTTATCGCAACTAAACGCCCTTTAAAATCTTCTTGGCATTCCAATGGCTCTGCATTGCTATTGTGGAGCATTGCCATGATATTGGATACCCTATACTGTCCCAAGTATTTGTATCTATTCAAGGATAATCACCCGAACACTTTCCTCATAAACTTTCGATACCCTTTACCTAAACCTGGAATATTATCGAGAATATCACCCCAGAGATCATAATAGTCCCTTTGATCTATGATTTTTCCATTATCATTCAATATCAGACGACTTGCCCCGAATATCTTCGAATCAGGAGTTTTCTTAAAACTTAACCCCATCTCCCATTCAAAAAAAATGATATTCCCTTCAAAAAGAATATTGACAATTTTCATTCTTAAATCTTTAGATCGCTCAACTAATCGTTCAGTCATAGCTTTAAATTCTTTTTTACCTCGAATTTCTTGAATAGTATCGCGAAAATATATCTTATCGTCATAATATGGGAGGATATGGGACCAATCAGGTTTACTTTCGGTGTTATAAATCTTAGTCCATAATTCGACAAATTGTTCTTTACTTTTAATTCTAAAGCTCATGAATATTTTCCCAAGTTTGATTTTTTAAAGTAATTTCTAATATAAGATAAAAATTTGCAATAAATAAATAAAATTCATTAATAATTTTTAAGTCATAGATTTTATTAAAGTTATATACAATGCTTTTTGATGGGAAATTCAACGAATGGGTGCAGGACTATACCATAGTTCAATGTTCTTTCAGTGTAGAGTTATTCTGAAAGAATGGCATGAAATCCACTTTTCAAGATCCAAACGGATAACAGAATTCCTTATATAATCATTTATGGTGCGAAGCGCATATCTTTTTCTCTGAATGGACGAAAATAATGCGTTGGAATCCGTTTCTTTATTTATCCGTTCCTTCAAGTAAATTTCTAAATATACTAAACTTCACGGCTCTTTCTTTTTAAATACTATTATCCTCTTAATTTTATTAAATTGAATCTTCTCCGAGATGGTTCTTCATTTCTAAAGGCTTTACAAATAAAACAGAAATAGATAATCTTCCTGAAGAGATAAATTCTATAGAAGCTCAATCTCATTTAGAAGAAGGAGAGGTTTCAATAGCAGAGCCTAATCTACCTCTTCAATTAGTTCATGATCTAGTAATAAAAGAATGCGAGATTGCAAAGAAAGAATACTTAACTCTTATCAGTGATATCCATGAAGTCTTAGAACATTGCGATGACCTAACGAATGACCAAAAACTAGAATACTGCACAAGTGAGCGATTTTATATGAAGCAATACTTAAAGCACGCATTAGTTAAAATTCATCGTTGTTTTCCCGATTAATTATTTATTATATTTACTACAATGAGATACAATAGCATCAATTATTTGTTGTAAGATCTTTCGAGGAAAACTATGCGCCATTCCATCGATGAGTAACAATTCTGCACCTGGTATTGTTGAGGCAATTTCTTTAGCAGCATCAACAGAGTTAAAAGGATCTTCTTTTCCATGGATCACGAGAGTTGGTGCTGTTATTGAAAAGATATAAGGCTTCACATTACCAGGTACTGCCATTGCTGCCATTTGACGAACTATTCCCTCAGGATAATAACTTCTATCGTATTCTTCTGTTCTATATCTTCTTCCTTCTACTTCATCATATTCAAAAGCTCCACAAATGAGACTATCCCGTTTAATCATCTCTTCGATATAGGCTTCACGTTTAGAAGGTACGGGTGCGAAAAACTTTGCCATTATTTCTGGCTTGGCTGCTGGTAAAGCGGGATTTCCTGTTGTACTCATCATAACTATTAGAGACTGAACTCGAGACGGATGTCTATAAGCTATTATTTGTGCGATCATTCCCCCCATCGAAGCTCCACATATATGCGCACTTTCTATATTCAATGCATCTAATAACCCAATAGCATCATCTGCCATATCGTCTAATGTATAAGGAAGCTTGGGTTTTTCTCCACGGGTATAAGCAGCACTTATCGCCATCATATCTGGAATCCCAGCATCATCAAACTTCGTTGACAACCCAACATCTCGATTGTCGAATCTGATGATATAGAAACCATTTTCGGCAATCATTTCGCAAATCTCATCTGACCAAGCTAACAACTGACTGCCTAACCCAGCAATCAATAGCAAAGGTTTTGAAGATGGATCCCCAATTGTCTCGTATTGAATTTCTATTTGATTTACTTTTGCTTTTGACATATTTAGTATTCACTATTTTTAATTTTATTTCTATAAATATATGAAATTTATTAAAATCACAAATCTTTCCTAACTTTATTAAATACTAAGCTTTTAATCGTGACCGGGAATGCTACTCCATCTTTGAGAGGAGCACCTATGTCAATCCAATCTCCAGCTTCTAACTCTAATTCATCTAAACAAAAAAGGTTTTGTTTTATTGAAGTGTTATCTCTAATAGTTATTCCAAACATTTTTGCTCCATCATATCTAAGAATAATCATTATTAATTTCTTATTTGCCACTGAATTTGGAAGAGCTTTTTCGATTTCTTCAGCAAGCATCTCTAAATCATTTTGAGCTATTAAATCTTTGAAATATAAGGCAAAAACGTCTTCACCTTCTGTTAAATTAAAGTTCTTTAGCGCTTGTTTCACTTTACTTTTTAGATTTTGCTCTCTTGGATTTATATTAGCAGGTACTACTGGTACATTTAAGATGGGTAAATCAATATTTTCATCGTAATAGGAAGTAGAACCAGATACCGAGAGAGAAAATGCACCAGCTCCGATCACTGTTGCCCTTATTTTATTTTCAGGTTCAATTAATGGTACATTAAATTCTTTTATTAGATTTTTGATTTCTTCGGCTATGTATATACCAATATCCTCATATGTCTCAGAGGTTTTACCATAAATCATTTCTGCAACTCCCCCCGAAAAAGATACTTCATCGATTGGGATAGAGAAATCCAAATCATTAGTCATCATTAATTCTATAGCAATGTTACTAGTTGCTGGGCCTCTCATCACCTCAAATAGAGACTTTGCATATTCATGGGCTATCCTCCTAATATCATCTTTAGTTATTTTATCACCAATCTCATAATTCATGTTCAACTGATTCATAACAATTTCAGTTGGAGCATCAATTCTCCAGATCTTAAAATTATCGTCTATTCCAAGTAGTCGACCTCCAATGTTGATACAGGAGGTAGTAAGTATCTCTCCTTTTGATGAAATTGCGAGATTACTTGTACCTCCTCCGATATCCACGTTTAATATAGTGTTTTGTTTCTGTTTAGACAATTCAACGATGCCACTTCCCATTGCTCCAAGAACTGATTCAAAATTAGGACCAGCTGAAGCGCTTACAAATTTTCCAGACTCGGAAGAAAGTTGACTTACAATCTCTAACGCGTTTTGCTTTTTAGCAGTTTCACCAGTAACAATTACCGCACCTGTATCTACCATGTCAGGAGTAATACCTGCTTTCTCATATTCTTCTTTAAAAAACTTTATAACTGCCTCAATATCGATTGTATTACGATCAATTAAAGGAGTGATTATGATATTCCCTTCATATATTATCTCTCGATCATTAAGAATAAATCGATTTGACATGTTAAAAAAACTCAACTCCCTTTTCAGAGTAAGGGCCGAGAACACAAGATGACATGTGGAGGAGCCAACATCTATTCCGACACTTAATAGTTTTAAGTATTCTGTTTTTGCTTCTTCAGAATCTATATGACTCATTAACACTTCAGCAGAAAAGATTTTGAGTTCGGGCTCAATTTCTTTAGTTTTATCAATAGATACGTCTTCTTGAGTCCTTACTATTTTAAGAATCATTTCTTTTTCGCAGTGTTTTGGAAGTTTTTGTTTTTCATCGCTGTTCAACAATTTTTCTTTAGTTTCAGTTGGAATATCGAAAGTCTGCTTACAAACTGTACATAGATACTTTAAATTCATGGTTTTGCTACTCCCTGGCATAATAGGACCCTTCATTGTTGGAGTGAGTTTATTTTGCTTAATTTGCTTTCTAATCCTATCTAAAGCTACATTGAAATTCTTTACAGCGACATCGCAAATCATATCAAATTCCTTACCTGGTTTCAAAATCATCAACAGAGCAGGTTTAAATTCGGTTATTAGTCGATAATATCGATGGAGATCGTAAATGTCTTCCTCTTCGTGCTTTTTAAGTAACTTTTCATATTGTTGCATAAATTTTTCGCCTAAAGATTCTGCTTCTGTGTTGCCATTTGTTTCCAGAATATATTTTACGTAATATCCTTGGGCTAGTTTTTGCGAATCGATGTTAATCTGAATATCTTGTATTTTTACCATTCTTTTTCAACTGAATGAGTTAAAAAATCTATTGTAATACTATTTATTAATAAAGCATCAATAAATAAAGATTTTCTTATTGGATTCTAAGATCCAATAACATACCAATCTTTAAATATCAAAGATACAATAATATATTATATAGGAATGTTAGATAAAAAACCAAAACGGAGAACCATTCAAGAACGGGTAGAAGATATCTTTAAATTCATTAATTCGCATGATAAACCCTTTCCAAAAAGTCGGTTAAAAGATATCGGATTAAATCCCAGTTCTGCGGAAACATGGTTGAAATTGATTGATTATATACAGAAACAACCGAAAATACGACTTATTCAAACAGAGCACAATACATTTATAGAAAAAGTAGAAGGGAAATACCAAGCTCTCATGCGAAAAATGATTTATGATGAGACACTATCATTTGAACAAAGGCTTCAATCTATAACTGATTACCTAAAGTCGCAGTATACTCGAGAAAGAATAAAACAGCTCCATTTGTGATATAAATATAAATAAAGTTAGAAGAACTGCCATAATTCGAGAGAATGAGAAGGGTTTTAATTCCCTAAAGGTTGATAATTAATAATGAAAAAAAATAATTTAATTATTCCATCAATTTCTGATCTTTATCGTTTAACTTCTAAAGATTATTCTAGGGCATGTGAAGTATTAGGTTTGGCATTTCAAGAAGATCCAATATGGAAAGCGATTCTTAAAGATGATCCTGATAAATTCTCATTTGTTTTTGGAGTGCCTCTCAAATATAGTCTTAAATATGGGGTTGTTTTAGCCTCATCTCCCAATTTAGAAGGAATTGTGGCATGGATACCCTCTGACTATATTAAAATGGGTTTCTTTCGCTTGTTAATGAGTGGAGCCTTAAGGAGTGCCATGAAAATGGGAAGTAAAATAGGAAAACTTATTCAGGAAGTCTTTGAAATTATCACCAAAGACCGCGAAA
This sequence comes from uncultured archaeon, assembly GCA_964447495.1. Lineage (GTDB taxonomy): Archaea > Asgardarchaeota > Lokiarchaeia > Sigyniarchaeales > SOKP01 > SOKP01. The sequence goes on along the minus strand of CAYUTF010000017.1, from coordinate 32,397 downwards.
TTAACATGAAAGGAACCTATCTTTATCTATATGTAATAGGAGTGGCACCTGACCATCAAGGAAAAGGGATTGGATCACGTTTAATTAATAATATGTTAGCTCATCTCCCTCCTGAGATTCCTATTTACTTAGAAACCGAAACTGAAAAAAATGTTAGGCTCTATGAAAGATTAGGTTTTAAAGTATTAAAAAAAATTATGGTTCCAACATTACAGTTGCCTATGTGGGAAATGCTGCATGATAGGAAATAAATCTAGATTCAATATCAGGAAAATTAAGAAGTAAGATCGTGAAACACTGATTATTCTTTAAATTTTCATATCAAGTATATGATTAGTAAGTTTGTTAAATTGTAATTTAATGAAGCCAATTATCAATTTTTTTTCTATTCAGTTCATAAAGAGGAATTCGTTTACAACATTTTTTAATTTTTAACCAATTACTCCATTATCTTTTTATTTCTTAAAAACTGTAAAACTCTGAAGGTAAAATATTAATAGATTAACTAAAAATTTAAATTGGGATATTTTATCAATTATTATTTTAGTTTCTAAGAATCTCAATTTAAAATTATAAGTAACAGTATATTTTACATTGCTCATCTATCATGATCTGCGGGACAATTATCCAGACTCCAGTAAATTAATGGTAAATCAGCTAGAAAATACCCTTTCAGTAATTTTGGCAACAAAAAAAGAATGGAATCAAATGTGGGCCCCCTTACTTTAATTCTATAAGGATATTGTCCCCCATCGCTTACCACATGAAAACATAGCTCTCCTCTTGCACTTTCGACAAAAGATATTGCTTCTCCTTTTTGAATTTGATCCATGGGGCTAAATTCCACTTTAATAGGACCACCAGGTAACTTATTCATACTTTCTTCTATTAAATTTAAGCTTTTTTCGATTTCTAGTCGTCTTACTAAAACTCTATGGTATACATCTCCATCGTTAAATATTGGCACATCGAAATGAAGTTTGTCGTAGGCTGCATATGGAGTTGCTTTTCTCACATCAAATTTTACACCTGATGCCCTAATGTTGGGACCAGTAATATCAGATTCTATTGCAATATCACGAGATATTTTCCCTAAATTAATAGCTCTTTTTCTGAAAACTAAATTTTCCATAAAGAGGTCATCAAGAATTTTAAGTCTATTTTTTATATATGATATTATATTCGGAGCATTTTTTTTAAATTCATCTGAGACATCACACCTCACCCCTCCTGGAATATTATATATTTGATAAATACGACCTCCACATAACGCCTCAAGGAGGAAAAGTATTTTTTCTCTATCCCCCCATACAAGCCTCGCTACTGTATCAAATCCACTACTATAAGCAACGAGCCCTAAATTAATTAAATGACTTTGAATCCTTGATAATTCTGCCTGAATTACTCGTAGATACTTTGCTTTATCTGGAATTTCAATTTCTAATAATTTCTCTACGGCATTAACATATCCTATTTCATATGATGCTCCATCTAACACACAAATACGTGATATAAGTATTATGTTTTGATACCACGTTCTATATTCAAAGAGTTTTTCAAGTCCTCTGTGGAGATACCCCACAATACTTACAGCATTGTATATTGTTTCTCCCTTAATATTTAATCTTAGCGAAAAATTACCTGATGCTGGATGTTGAGGGCCAAATGAAAGTATCCTCTCATCGGTTCTAATTTTCTTTATGATTGGTTCTACTTTTAAATCATCTGTATTTCTATATTGAATCTTCTTCTTTGTTCTAACTTTTATTTCCCTCGGCATATATCCGCTTTCGATAGCTAGTATTGCATGGTAGGCAGCAAAACCTATTGACTCTGGTCTAGTCGGACATCCAGCGATCCATATATCCACAGGGATATAATCATCAATCTTTTTTATGGTATTGTAACTATCCCAATATGTTCCTCCTGTCATAGGACAGTTTCCAAGAACCAATACAAATTTAGGTTGAGGCATCGCTTTATATATACTAATTATCCTCTTTAATGTTTTATAAGTCACATAGCCCCCTATAAGAAGTACATCCGAATGTAACGGGCTTCCTTTTGCAATCATCCCAAATCTTTCCATATCAAATCCACTACCAATCCATGGTATTGCTTCTATGAAACAGCATCCAACAAAATAGTTTGTTATCCATAAGCTCCTTGAACGCGCCCAACTTACAATATTTTTCCTCTTTGGTTTTTCAGGATGTTCTAACACTGGTTGTTGAGCCAACTTTTCGGGTGTGAAAATTAAATCTTTTTTATTTATCGAAATTATTATAGAAAAATTTGTTGTATCAAGAGCTTTTGTAGGACATAAATCGAGACACAGTCCGCAAAAACAACACTTTGAATAATTAATACTTGGATAATAGACAATTCTTCCATCTTTTTGTCGTTCTACCATATTAATCGCTTTATTAGGACAGATTCTAAAACATATCCCACAAGATATACATTTTTCTGGATGAAAGATATGCCGTCCCCTAAATTTCTTTGAGATTGGTGACTCTGGAGGAAATTTGAATGTAATTGGTTTTTTTATAAATAGTTTTACCCCTGTTTTTAATATATTAAATGCTCTCTTAATCATTTTCCATCATCTCTTTTAAACTCTGGCATCATTATGTTGAAATTCCTTTTGACATATTTCCTCCAATCAAAATCCTTTCTAAAGGGAGGTGGACCTATCCAATTTTCTAAAAATAATGGTTTTAACATTTTATTCCCCTCAAAGATAATACCGAACATTTCCCATACCTCTCTTTCGTGCAACGCAGCATTCGGCCATAACTTGGATAAGCTTTCAATTTTAACATTCTCTCTACGTGGAATGCGTGTGGAAACTTTAATATAGATATTCTTGTTCATAATATGTAAGATAAAAAATATCTCAAATGAATCATCTTTTATCCAGTCCACCGCACTTAAAGTTAATAATCTTCGGAACCCATGGTCTTTGAGGTATTTTGCGATATTGAGATAATCCTTTTCCCTAATTTTAAAAAAAAAGATATTTTTATCTTCTATATATTCTAATGAATCCTCTTTAAGTTGTTTTAAAAAACTAATTCCTTCAGACATATAAAAATGACACCTCAACTATAAACAGATAAGAAAGAATCTACACATTTACAAATAAATCCCCAAATGAATAACGACATAATGGATACTAGTAGCATTATAATGAAAAGTGTTACCTCGGACGCTAATATCGTATTGTTTTTTTCTAAGGCATTATGAACTTCTTCTGAAATCTGATTTTCGGGAACAATGACTATGTTTTTTACTAAAACGCCATAATAATAGCCTATAGAAATCACAGTGTTCACTACGATTATAATTGCGATCATAATCCCCATCCAACCAACTTGTTGTGATGATCCAATTGCAGCTTCTATCAGAAATAGCTTACTCCAAAACATAGCTAATGGTGGAAATGCTGCTAAGTAAAATGCGCTTAGGGCAAATATCATCCCTGTAACTTTCATTTTAGTTCCGATCCCCATCAACTTCTTTATTTCCCTTGTTTTCCCCTCTTTTATAAATGATCCAGCACAAATAAACATGGTCGCTTTTGATATTCCATGATTTAGAATATGAAATATTGTTGCTGCTAGTGCGAAAGGAGTACCTATCGCTATACCTACTATCATCAAACCTATATTATAGACACTGGAATAGGCTAGCATTCTTTTTATATCTTCTTGTACTAGTGCAGTTAAATTTGGAATTGTTATAGTTAACGCAGATATTATAAGCAAAAAGATTACCATTATATTGTCAAAAGATAATAAAATCTCGTTATAAAAGATAGAGACTAATACTTTTATTAATGCGAACATTTCTATTTCAATAACAATTCCCGAAAGCATTGCACTTACTCCAGATGGAGCTGCTGAATGTGCGTCCGGCAACCATGTGTGGAGTGGAAAGATTGCTGCCTTCACACCAAATCCAAGTACGAACATGATAAAAAGGAAATAATAAATGGTAAGGGGTTGATCATTTAATGCACTATTTAATTCTGTCAAATTAGTAGTGCCTGCGATGATGTAGACAAATGATAGTGCAAACAACACTAAAGCAGCACCAATTGAGCCCATTATGATATACTTAAATGACGCTTCAATAGATTCCTTATTTCTGTAAAAAGCAACTAGAATATAAGCGGTAATTGCGAGAAATTCAGTAAACACAAAAAGGGTTATGAGATCACCCGAATATGCTACACCATTTAGTGCCGATATCATTAACAAAAGCAGAAAATAATATTCTGTTATTCGTTTTTCCTCTAAGTAACCAATACTGTAAAGAGATATTATCGTCCCTAGAATGGAGGAAAAAAGTGATATTAATGCAGAAAGACCATCAATTGCAATAATTGTTCCTCCGGTATGAAAATCGAGAAGAATTGGAGTAGTCAATGACTCGATAAGATTGCATAAGGAAAAGAACACAACTAGAGATGAACCACCTGTGCTAATAGCTCCTAATATTACTTTATTTTCCCGACACTTTCCGGTTATTAAAACTATAATAGCTGTAATTAGGGGTATAATTATGGGAAATAGATACTTACTTGTTAAAAATACTAATTCTGACATATTAACTCAGCTTCACCAACGCATATATAATAATAAGGGATAAAAATATACTGATAACATAATAAATCAAATTTAAATTTATCTTTCCAGTGTGGAATTTTCTTATATGATCACCACTCTTTCTAACACTATACGCAAGCCTGCAATAAAATTTATCAAGTGATTGATGGAAGTTTTTTGTGGCATTTCCTAATTTAGTAATCCTTTGGCCAACACCGTAATAAAGCTTATCAATTGATTGATGGAAGTTTTTTGTGGCATTTCCTAATTTAAAAATCCCTTGGTAGAATGAATAATAAAGAGGATTAAAGATCACTCGCTTCTTTAACAATTTATGTATATCTTTTATGAGATATTTTGATGTTATAGCACGAGTAGAGATTTTTCTTGTGAAATAGAAAGGATAGGTTATTAATAAGCCCACTATAAGTAATGTAACAATTATATAACTACCAATAGACAAATATGTATTAGAAAGGAAATACAATAGTTTATCAAATGAGATATCCAGTGGAATACTTCTAGATATAAAATTAATAATAGTAGGGTAAAAAAAGATTAATCCAAAAGATAAAGTGGCTAAAATAATTAGAGGAACTGTCATTATGGAGGTAGGCTTGTGTACTTTTTCCATTGTCTCGATTTTTTTAATTTTCTCACTCTCGGTCCCAAAAAATATAAGCCCAATCATTCTAAATATATATAGGTTAGTTAGGAGAAATGTCATGATAAATAGAATAGTAATCCATGCAGGGAGAACAAATATTTCGTTAACTATAAGTTGAATGCTGAGATATCCCACCAATGGAGGGATTCCAACAATCGAAAATGCTCCTATAATCATTAAGATATAAGTCTTTTTCATATATTTTCTAAGAGAGCCCATTTCATAGACATTTTTGATACCTGTTGAGTGTATTATTAAGCCAGAACTTAAAAAAAGAAGCGAATTAAATATGCTATGTGCGAGGATATAAAGAACACCTGCAACAAATGCTGAATAATTAAGATAAAGACCTGCAACACCGAATATAAAGAATATGTATCCCAACTGATTTGAGGTTGAAAAAGCAAGAATTCTCTTTAGATCCCTCGCTACTATTCCATAAGCACCAGTTAATATAATAGTTATTAGTCCGCATACAATCGCAATTTCAAATATTAATGAGAGCTCAGAAGCAACTGATAAAGAATATAAGTCATAATTTATTAAAAAGAGCCTACCAAGTATATAAACACCTGCATTTATCGTAGTCGCGGAAAACATTAATGTGGAAGCAGTTATAGGCCCAGCTGTCGACTCAGGAAGCCAATCATGAAATGGGAACTGAGCACTTATTGCGAGAGAACTTGAAATTATCAATATTGAGAATAGAGGAAGGATTCCAGCATTTAAAAGTTTAGTTACCCAACAATTATCTTTACTAAGAGTCAAAAAATTTGAAGTAGGATGACCAAAAGAATTCATAGTAGCGAATTCGAGTAAAATAATTGCAACCTCCATAAAGCACCCAGCGATAAATATAGTTATTAGTGCCTTAGTTCCACAGTGTCTATTATATTTTCCATCAGTATCAAAACCAGGAACCAGACTTGGGTTTGTTTTTTTATACCAGAATGAGATTAGTCCCCAATTACAAAGACTGACCATTAGAAATGCTAATAGCATTTCAATAAAATTATTCGATATTACCAAAAGAAACATAGAACCTAATGAGAAATTCATCCAAAACCAATATCGCCCTAAATCGATTTCTTCACGCATGTAACCCAAGCTATAAATAAAAATCAAAATTGAAATAAATGCGATAATAATTATTATAAGTACACTAAACTCATCAATTAATATACCAAATTCTAAATAAGCTACTCCAAAACCGTAAAATAAATTGAATGTGTCTTGGTAGGGGAGAGATAGTGGAGATGTGATCATATCATATAAAATTTTTACGGATAAAAAAAAACACATAATTGATATACCTAACGAAAAATATCCGGCGTATGACTTCCTCCTCTTCGCAATCCCATATGCTATAAAGGAACCAATCAATGGAATTAACCATATCGCCCAAGCTTCCATATATATCTTTTACCACCTAAGCTCACTAATTTTTTCAGCATTAAGTGTATTGAATTTTTCTTGCATCATATAAACAATAATAAGAACAAACGCAGCAACAATTGCTGCAATTATTGTCGAGATCATAACGATTGTTACAACAAATGGATCTAAACTACCGCCTGCAAAATATACAGAAAAAAAGACTAGAAATGCATTTGCAGTAATTATTAAAATCTCCACGCCTATTATTATTTTGATTACATTTTTACTAGTGGCAGCTATTACCAAGCTTATGAAAAATTCTGTCATTATTAAAAAAAATATAAGTATTATTATATCAATCATTTTTATCACTTCCTATCATTGGATCTCCTAATTTGTGTTGAAATACCAGCATATACGCTGAGTAAAATAAAAGCTATTATGATCATCTCGAATCCCCTATATTCCCAGATAAATTTTCCTATTAATGTATCAAATACTTTACCATCCTCACCTGTTAAAATATCACCTGTGTTTTCTACATAATTGCTTTGAATATTCTCAAATTCAATGGCATAAGAAACAGTAATTGTTACCATTAAGAACAATAACACACATGACAATAATTTACTCTTCTTTATTATCTTCCCCTCCTATTAAACATATTATATAAAAAAATAGAGTTGCCATCGAAACAGAGTATAATGTTATCTGAAATATGCCCAAGAGAGTATAGCCCAAAAAAATATAAAATATTCCTATTAAGATATTGAATACTGTAAAAAAAATAGCAACGTGCATTAATTTTTCTACAAAATAGATTGTTAATGTGGTTAGTATTATTAAAATAAATAACGACAGAGGAATAATAAGAACATTCATATTGAATCACCCCAAACCAAATATAATAATTATAATTAAATTCAACATTGCCAATGGAAAAATAACTTTCCAGAAATAGTTAATTACTTGATCAATGCGATATCTTGCAGTAAGGCTCCTTATCATTGTTATTATAAAGACAATTAATGATGTCTTGAGAAAGAATATTATAAAATTTAAAGTCTGATTAAGAAATAATAACTCAGGATAGTTAAAATAAGGGAATGTTGGACCACCTAGGAAAAGGATGGCTGCAAAAGATGCCACAAAATACATATCAAGATCCGAAGAAAGTCTGAATAAGGCTAATGTTCTCCCACTGATTTCTGTTGACCATCCTGCTACGATTTCTGACTCTGCACTTGGAGAATCAAATGGGACTTTTTCTATTTTTGCTATGCTACTAAATATATATGCAATAAAACTTAAAGGCATGAATAATATAAGGGGAATACCCGACGATTGAAATAACAAACTTTCTTTTATAGTAATAGATTTGGATATGGCTATAATAGTTGCTATTGATATTCCGAAAGGAATTTCGAAGGAAATTATCATCTCTGCCTTTCTTGCTGCACCTTCATTTGAATAAGGGCAAGCAACAGAATAACCAGTTATTATAATTAAAAGATCTATAAGCACACCGATCCCGAATAATAAAATTAAATCACCACTAAACGAAAGTGGTGCATTAAAATCATAAAGAGGAATAAAAAGTAATATAAAAAACATTAGTGCGACTGATGATATTGCAGAGAATGTTATCAAAAAAGTATTACTTACTTTTGGAAATATACTCTCCTTGTTTAATAATTTAATGAAGTCCGCCAATGGTTGCATTATTCCTTTGAAACCGGTCATTTGAGGGCCTATTCTATTTTGAAAACGTGCATACACCTTCCTATCAAACCACTCATAAAAAAGGGAGAATAAAAACGATAGAAGAACCCATATCAATATCATTGCGATTTTAATCATCATTCACACTCTCTTTTTCTTTGGGAATAAAAAATAAAGAGAGCATGATCAAAATCAAGAAAATTAAAGTTATAATATTTAGTGAAAGAGAGGTAATTGCAACAAGAACTACTGTGGCATCAAATGCGATAAAAAGACTGGCATAATATATCCATGGGACTTGATATTTCACCTTATGTTCTATTAATCTTTCACCACAATGATAGGTGTCACTATATCTTCTTTTTTTGCTTCCTAATAAATAAATTATAAATGCAACAAGGTATACGATAAGTAGTGATACTAGAAGTTCAATTATGATCATTTCTATTTAATGAATAATTATTCATTTTTTATTTTTACATTTTTCATTATTACAGCTAAATTTAAAAATTTGTCTTTTTTTTTTAATTACTTTAATATCAATCTCAATTAGATTTTCATTAGTCATAAATTTCAATATTTTTTTTTTAAATTATTTTAAAATCATTTTCAGTAATTTTCCTTGTACGCTGTACAAACCATGACCAAATTGTTGTTGTTGGGTATTTATCCTTAAAAACATCTAATTTTGCCCTAATACTAGCATTAATGACAATTGGATTTTCCAAATTTATTTTAGTATCTTTAAGCTATAACGATGATTTCACGAAGTTTTGAATGATTCATTCAAACATGATGACAAAAAAGCAATTTATTCTTTCCTGCTTTAATCGAGAATGAACTTCATTTTTACTCTCATAATCAAAGATTTTATAATTATTTACACTATTCATTTAATTATATGAAAATTGAAAAAGAAAAATCCAAATTTTCACTTATAGATTACAGAAAAGACGAGAGACTTGTAGAGCTTGTAAATAAAACTGATAAAAAGACATTAGCTGTCTGGGCATTTGATTGTACCAAACGTGTTCTGCCATACTTTGAGAAAAAATGTCCTAAAGATCATCGTCCCAAAAATGCTTTCGAAACGCTCCAAACATGGATAAATACAGGTTCATTTAAGATGGCAGTTATACGCAAAGCTTCACTTGATGCACATACTGCTGCTCGTGAAATAGGCGAGGATAATGCCGCTCGCTCTGCAGCACGTGCCGCAGGTCAGGCAGTTGCAACAGCTCACGTTAAAACTCATTCTATTGGTGCTGCAATTTATGGCTTACAGGCTATACATAGAGCCAGCAACTCCTCTGATGCCTATGCTGCTGTAGCTAAAGAAAGAGAGTGGCAATATCAACATTTGCTTTGGTTGAGAGAAAAAATATCCCCGAAATGATTTAAACTAAAGAATTTCACTTAGAAGGTTTGTATGATTTTGCGAAATCAAAAATAATTTTAATCAGAATTTTTTGTAATAATATGCTGTCCAAACTTTATTTTTTTGATCAATTTCTAAACTATATTCTTTCTGTAAATAAGAATCGAAACCGTTAAGCTCGTATTTGAATGAGATGAATATAGCTCCGTTTTTTGCTGTTTTAAATACATGATTCAAAGACTTCTGCATAGATGGCAAGGAATAAATATATATAAAGTCATAATCCTTTAAATTTTGCTGAAATAAATCTTCATTCCTAAGTTCTATTAATCTAAATAGTTCCTTTCTATAACTTTTTTCTTGTTTCAATGTTTTTATTATTTCTTTTGCTTCCTCCATTAAGTTATGATTAATTTCAATTCCAATGGATTTAATTCCATAATTTAATGCAGAATATATAACTACTCGACCATTTCCTGCGCCTAAGTCGATTAGTTTTTGGGAGGAATTATGAATTAGATTGAACTTCTCTGCCAAAAGATTAAATATATTTGGTATGAGCTCCCAAGGCGTTTCTAAAAATGGTAGACTCAATTGTGAAACAAATTTGAGATAATCAGACATCTTTCTTTAAATTAAAACTTACTATTTTGTATATATAAAATTTCTCTTTCCTATGATTCCAAGTATTAACTATTACAATTTTTAAAAGTATGATTATAATTTAAAAGTATGATTAAATTTCTTCTTTAATTTATTGAACTTTTTATCTTTATACTATGGTAAATATTTTAATTACTGGGGGAACGGGATTTATTGGTGTTCCATTAGTTGAAAAACTCTATGAACTAGGTCATTCTCTTAAACTTTTAGTACGTGAATCGAGTGATATCTCCCCTTTTCAGAATTTTAAAAATATAGAGTATATTTATGGCGATGTTCGAGATATAGAAAGTTTCTATAAAGTAGTAGATGATGTTGATATTATATATCATCTAGCTGCATTTACACGCATGTGGGCTCAAGATGAATCAGTATTTGAAGATATAAACATAAAGGGTACAGAGAATGTCGCTAAAGTAGCAATGAAAAATGATATTAGATTAATATATGTTAGTTCTTTTATTGCGTTAGGTGCAACTCCTGAAGAACCAGTAGATGAGACTTTTGAAAGTGAGGATGGATTATTCCTTGATTATGCTAAGACAAAATTTAAAGCAAAAAAATTGATAAAGGACTATATTGAAAAAGGACTTAATGCAGTAATGTTCTATCCTGGAATAGCTTATGGTCCCAGAGATTTTAATATATTTGGGCAGACTATACTAGATATAACTAGCGAATCCTTTATGGGATGTCCTGGTAAAGGAGATAATGTTGGTTCCTTTGTTTACGTTAATGATATAGCCAATGGTTTGACAAGTATAATAGAAAAAAATGATTTAAAGGGAGAAGAATTCATCCTTGGAGGGGTGAATATGCTCTTTAATGATTGGCTTAATTCAATTGCTGATATATCAGGAAGTGATAAAAAAATACGACATTTTCCAATGAGCTTGGCTCTTTTATATGGTTGGTTATGTGAACTTAAGACAAAATTCACGAAAAAAGTGCCTTATATAAACCGACCGACTATTAAAATGATCAACTATAATTGGTCATATTCATCAGAAAAAGCTATAAAAGAACTGGGCTATAAAATTACTCCTTTAAGAGAAGGATTAACTAAAACCATAGATTGGTATAAAAAATTCATCGAAGAAAATAGATTAAAAAAAAAATAGGAATTAGGAGTTTGTAAAAAATGGCAGAAGATCAATTAATAAGTAAACTTGTTAATCAAGAACAGTTTAAAACTAAATTAGCCAAAAATTATACTACCTTTTTATCGCAATACCCTGAAATCTTTTCTGATTTAGTCTCTGGCTCTAATTTTGATTTCGCAATTTATAATTCTATTGAAGATTATGATGCAACTTTACCTCAAGATATTTTTAATGTTTATCGAAATGGTCAAGGTATTGAAATCAAACCGGGAAGAGCAACTAACGCTGATTTAGAACTAGCACTTTCAGTATCCGCAGTGGAAAAATTGATCCAAACCAACAACAAAGTAGAATATGCCCAACTTCTCGGATTTTTCTATAATGAACCCGATGAATGTAAAGGATGGATTGATTTTATGTTGCATAAAAGAACTCAAACTCTAATTGATATGGGTTATGGAAGATTCGCTCAAACAGCGGGTATTCTTGAAGATGATGATGATATTTATAGTATTTAAATTTTTTTAAAAAAGGTATTCTTAAATTTAGATTAAATAAAACTTAAAGAGAATTTTATATGTCAAAAGTAAAAGTATTAGAAATTAAAAATAAATACACAGGAGAATTAATAGAAAGCATTCCGGCTGATACAGTAGAAAGCGTTCAAGAAAAAATTAAATTTGCTTATAAAAATCAAGATTTATTAAAAGAGATGGACTTCTTTGAAAGAGCACAGCTTCTCTCCAAATTTGCAAGTAAGTTACGCTTCAAAAAAAAAGAACTAAAAGATTTAATCGTAGCTGAAGGAGGTTTGCCCATAAAATATTCAGAGTGGGAATTAAACATTGTTACAACAGGATTCCGTTTTTGTGATTGGTATTACCAATTTATAGAAGAAAAGTCTTTAACAAGTATTGAAGGAGAACAATTAGTTAAAATTCGATATATACCAAAAGGCTTAGCAGCTTGCGTATCGCCTAGAAACACTCCGATTAGTCTCCCGCTATATCAACTTGGTGCAAATTACTTGGTAGGAAATGGCGCCCTCGTTAAACCATCTACTGCATGCCCATTGACTATGCTAAAAGCATATTCTATGATGGAGGAAATGGAATTTCCTGCTCTCGATGCTTTAGATATAGTAATAGCTCCTGGTGATTGGGCAGTTGATGAATTTCTAAGATCTCCTCTTATAAAAACAATAATGACGATCACAGCCTCTCACACAGCTAAAGATATTTTAGTGAGATATGCACAGATCTTAAAAAAAAGTGTAGATAAATCGATGGGCGTAACTATGTATACAAGCCCGTTTAAAAATTTCTTTTTTGAATGCGCCGGAAACGATGCGGGTATCGTTATGGATGATGTAAATATTGAGCAGGTAGCAAAATGGAATGCAATGGCAAGTTATACCAACTCTGGGCAACAATGTTTCTCTATGAAGCGAATTATAGTTCATAACGACATTTATGATGATTATGTAGAATGTTTAATAAAAGAAATTGAGAAGTTAAAATATGGTGATCCTACTGACCCCGATGTGGATATTGGTCCTTTAGGAAGCCGGAAGATTCTCATGATGATGGAAATAATGGTGAGTGATGCAAAAAAATTTGGAGCTAAAATTTTTACTGGAGGGGAAAAAATAGATACGGGTGAAGATTTTGGGTTATTTTATGTACCTACCCTTGTAGAAATAAAGCCAGAATTATGTCACGATTTATCAAAGGCTCCCTTTCTATGGAGAGAAGAAGCATTCGGACCTGTTCGCTCTATCACTAAAGCAAAAGATTTAAATGATGCAATAAAATTAGCTAATGCGAGTAATTATGGTATGAGGGCTGTTGCATACACAACAAATAAAGAAAATATCGAAACATTCAAGACAAAATTGGAAGCTGCTAATATTTATATCAATGCTCGCCCGATGCTCACAGATATTACTGTCTCCCTTGGAGGAATTAAGGATTCAGCGTATCCTCCAGGCTGCAAGTATTACCCTCAAGAGTTAGTATATCCGAAATACATCTACGATGGAACATCTAAATATTTAGAGAAAATAAAATAATATAGCTTACTTTCCTAATGAATCCTAAAGATTTACTTACTACGTTAAAAAATTACTATCTTAATAATCCTGATCTGATGAGACACCTTCATGTTAATGCTTGTTGGGAATACATAATATATCAAAACTCTTTAGAGGAAAATGAAATTAAGCTACACTATTTTCTTTATAAAAAAGACAATAAGAATTTGGAACTTACACAAAAAAACCCAAAGCTTATACCAGACCTAATACTCTATTTTACTGAAGGGTCAATTTTACAACTTATTCAAGATAATCCCATATCTGAACTATATTATGAACGCTATCATAAAATGATGAAATATGGTTCTAATCATAAAGTAGATAGTAAAATAAATAAGTCACGGTTCAATCTACTTCGGCTAGGATATCAAAAATGGCAAAAAGACTTCAAATTCTAAAATGTTTTGTTTAATTAAAAAGAATATTTTTCTTTTATTCATTTATTTTTGAATATGATTTGTTTCTTTCTCAGAGTGATAAATATCACGGCTGTTAATGCCACAATCATGAATCCTATAAAGTAAAACCCAAATGGAATTAAAGATAAACTGCCTTCAACACAAACTAGCATTCTTCCTGTTGTATACTCATATAATGCTTCTGAACTAGGTATTCCTTTTCGATCATAAGTTTTTGTCATAATATAATCTCTCCCTGTTTCTGCTCGAATAACCTTTGATATTGAATTTTGGGTTACAGAATATTCTGGTCCCATTTCTTCGTCAACTTCTGCGAGATAATCCGCTACGGGGGTGAGTACAAAGATGAAATCATTATAGAGATATGTATACTTAGACAGAAATAGCGTTTCTATACTTCCACTTTGACCCCAATCCATTTTATAATCCCAAAACTCTACTGTAAGTGACCAACCAG
>CAYUTF010000017.1:0-17803 GCA_964447495.1 uncultured archaeon | reverse complement strand
CTTTGACCCCAATCCATTTTATAATCCCAAAACTCTACTGTAAGTGACCAACCAGCTGTTCTTTCATCAATATTCCTTATGATCACTCTAATTCTATCTCCTAAAGCAAAATTTGGTTCAAAACCTAATATTCTTTCAAAATTTGACAGATCTAATTCAGTTACTTCCCAAGTAAATTCCTCATTTTCATTTAGTGCTATATTATATCCCTCTTGAGCTTTGACATTTACGTTCACTGCTGATATTAAAAATAGAATACTAAGAATTGACATCAAAAAGATAAGTTTATGTTTATACTTCAATTTTCTCGAGTTCTTTCTTTATATTATAAGATATATTCCAATATAGTGAATTGAAATTTATATAATTTTTTTTATTAATTTCTAATCTGATGACATATTATGAATTTCAATTTATAAGATCATCATATATATATGAATTTACTATTAATTATTTCAATTAATTAATTAATTGTTGATAGAAAAAATATGAAAGATGAAGAAATCTGTTTTTTGCCAGCTTTCAAGATTCGAGATATGATTAAGAATGGTGAATTTACCTCTGTAGAAATAACAGAACTATTTATACAGAGAATTGAGAAAATAAACCCTTTAATCAATGCATACTGTACCACTACCTTTGAATTAGCCAGAAAAATGGCTAGCGACGCAGATAATGCAATTAAGAGCGGTAAGAAAATAGGGCTTTTAAATGGTATTCCTATCAGTATAAAAGATTTAATGTTAACCAAGGGAATAAGAACTACTTTTGGATGCAAAATATACGAAAATTACATACCTGATGTTGATGAGATTGTCGTAAAAAGGCTAAAAGAGGCTGGAGCGGTACTACTTGGTAAAACCAACACACCCGCTTTTGGATATTGGACCCTCACTGATAATTTAATATTTGGACCTACTAAAAATCCTTGGGATCTAAGCAGAAATTCAGGGGGTTCGAGTGGGGGAGCTGCAGCACAGGTAGCTTCTGGACTCGGCCCACTTGCTTTAGGATCAGATGGAGGAGGATCAATTAGGGTGCCAAGTAGCTTTTGTGGGATTTATGGGTTAAAACCTTCATTTGGTCGAATTCCTCGTTATCCTACTCATGATGTTACTTGGTTAACACTTGATCATTATGGACCTATGGTAAGGTACGTAAAAGATGCTGCTTTGATGCTTGATGTAATGGCAGGGGAAGAAATTGCTGATAAATACTCACTACCTAAACCAGAATATCTTTATAGTGAAATTGTTGAAGAAAAACCTGTTAAATTAAAGATGGGATATTCATTGAACCTTGGATTTATTAAAGCGATTGATGAGGAAGTAGAGAATTATTTTCTTAAAGCGAAAGATAAGTTTGAAAATATAGATTGGACAATGGAGGAGGCAAAGATTAAACTTAAAAAGCCTTATAAGGCATTTGCTACCCTAGTCTGTTCTGGTTACGCATACGATTTAAAGAAATATTTAAAAGAATGGAGAGATAAACTTGATATAGATTTTCTTAAACTCGTTGATGCTGGTTTGGAGTTTGCTGCAATCGATGTTAAGCTAGCTGAAGATTTAAGACAAAAAGTATATGAAGAATTCGCAAATTATTTCAAAGATTATGATGTTTTGATTACGCCCTCCACGGGAGTACCGCCACTTAAACTAGGTGATAAATTTCCTGCTAAAATAAGAGATAAAAGTGTAACTCCGGCTGAATGGTTTTCTTTCTCCTATCCATTTAATTTAGCAGGACTTCCAGCAGCCTCAATTCCCTGTGGCTGGACTAAAGAAGGATTACCTATTGGATTACAAATTATTGGGAAAAGATGGGATGATAAGACAGTCCTTCAGGTATCAAAAGCATTTGAAGAACTTAATCCGTGGCAAGAAAAGAAACCTCAATTTAGTTAAATTCTTTTTTTTTTAAAATGATTTCATATTAGAAGTAGTAATGTATGTGGAATCTCCAATTGTTATTTCATTTTTAATTAAATCTTCTAATACGGAGTAATCTCCTATTATACTTTTAGAAGATATGATTTTTTTAAGAAAGACTCCGTCTCCTATAACGGATTCTGATAGTAAACATTTTTCGATCATGATATCATCTCCCATAGAGACATTGGGACCAATAACAGAATTACTTATTGTTACATTTTTTCCTATAAACACTGGAGGAATAATTTTCGAATCTTTTATACTTCCTGATTGAATCAAATACTCATATAACGGATCCTTAAGTTTAAGTTCTGATAGTAAGAAACGGTTTCCATCTACAAGACTTTCAGGGCGTCCAAAGTCTATAATCTCGTTTTGCATTTTATTAACCTGTAGTTTTACACCTTGTGCTATCAATTGAGCAATAACAGAAGTGAGAGGATGCTCTTCTCCATTGTTAATTTCAATTTTACTCTGAATTTCTAATAATTCAAATAGTTTAGGAACAATTTTTTTCCCGAATAAATAAGCACCAGAGACAGCTAAATCAGATATAAACTCTTGAGGCTTCTCAACAATTTTTGTAATATATCCTTTTTCATCAATAAAAGTAACCCCGTAAAAATGAGGTTTTTTCACCTTTTTAACGTTAATCACCCCATCACATGAACACTGATGATATGTAAGAACAATCGAGGAATAATCTTCTAATGGAAGCCTATCGCTTAAAAAAATAAAGCAATCGTCACTTTCAACAAATTCTCGTGTTAATAATATAGCATCTCCCAATCCTGAAAAGAATGGAGTATCTCCATCATAACCCAATGGTTTCTGTTCTACAAAGTGTAAATTAAAATAATCTGAATAGTTTTCTTTTAAATACTCAGTAATTAAACGTTTTTTATATCCTACAATGAAACAGATATTAGTATTTTGGGGAAATGTTTTTTTCAATTTAATTAAAATGTGATCAATTGCTCTTTTTCCCGCAGCTTTTAAAAATGCTTTTGGTTTGGAGTAAGTAAATGGTTGTAATCTTTTTCCAACACCAGCAATTGGACAGATTAGCCACATATTCTCTATTCTTAACGATATATCTTATTATGAGATTTATTATAATATTAACTATCTAATAGTTCTCTAAGAAACTCATAATATTTCGCTTCATTTAACTTTTCTTTGATAGTATTTTTTAATTTTCTTAAATAATAATTATCTGAGTTAGATCTTTTAATTTCTCTACATTTCTTATTTAAAGCGACTCTTGTTTTCTCATCTAAAAAAGAAGGTGGTATGTTTTTATAGAGATTGGTCAGAGCATCCATAGAGTCTTTAAGCGATTGATAATTTTCTTCTTTTTTCATTTTAATTATATTTTTGTGAAGATTTTGAATGTGTATTACAATTTTATCTAAATCTCCTTTCAGATATGTTCTTCCATCTAACCAGTCTTTAAATTCAATGACTTTTTTCAGAAAATCGCTTGATTTGTCATTTTCTTGTTCTTTTAGATCTTCTTTCTTCACTATTTTTTGAATACTTTTCTTTTTTAAATTCTCGATCTCCTCTTTGGGTAACTTTTTAAACATCTCTTCTTTTTTTTTTTTAATTTCTTCAGATTCTCTCTCAGAAAGCCATTTTTCAATTGACATAATATCTCATCTAGACTTAAAACACTAAATTAAAAATTAGTTTGTTATTAAAATATTAACACACTTTAATAAAACCATAATTTTAAATGGCTATAAAAAAAAAATAAATTGTAATTGAATAAATCTTGTTAAAAAATGAAATTAAAAGGACTTATTTTTGACTTTGGTTTCACTTTATTTGAATTTAAAGATGCTTCAGTAGAGAAGTATCTTAATAGTTATAGGAAAGGATTAGATAAATCCGTAGATAAATTAAGGGAATATAAAATTCTTAAGGATAATGAAACTGTAGATTTGTTTATCAAAACTTTTAAAAAAGAAAGAAATTCTAATTTTAAAAACATTATAAAAACAAAACAAGAATTTCCAACTCATACTGTATTTCAAACTGTTATGCAGAAATTAAGTTTAATGGAAATAGATCAAGAAATTTATCATGAACTAGCTGATTTATATCATTATTATGAAGAACAAGAATGGATACCTCTTGAGAACACGAGAGAGACACTGGAAACACTTTCGAAAATAAAAGCTATTAAAATGGCTGTCTTATCCAATCACCCACATCATAAAACCATTGAAAATGTATTAAAAAAGTACAATTTATTACGTTATTTCGATACAGTAGTGACTTCTGCTGAATTTGGCAAGAGAAAACCAGATACTGAAATATTTTATTATACTATTAAAAAGATGGGACTTAGTCAGCCCAACTCATGCCTAATCTGCGGAGATGAGTCTGCAGATATCGTTGGAGGTCACAGAGCGGGTCTAAAAACCATTTTATGTAAACGCATGATAAAATTTCCATTAGAACAAGAAATAAATATAACTGATTATATTAAGATAAATGACATTTCTGAGATTTTAAATCATATTGAATAAAATTTTGAATCAAATAAATGGCCTGGGGGGGATTTGAACCCTCGATATCTGGCTCCGCAAGCCAGCGCCCTATCCAGGCTGGACTACCAGGCCTTATATCCTCTTTTTAAATTATAATAAAATTAAAATTTTAATGATTAAAGTTCAATAAATAATTTATGATTTAGGATAATCTGGTTTGCTTGATACTAGTGTCGTTGTTTCTTCGATCCAAGAAGATATATCTTCATCAACACGTATAAATGTGACAATTTTATCTAATTCCTGTAATTTAGTAAAGGAGCACTCGACTACTATGTCCCAACCTCCATATATTGGAGTAACATAGGTAATTTTCCAGTCTTCTGAATTTTCAGTAGATTTTAGGTTTGTTAATTTTTTCACTACTTTCCATTCAGTCCCTATTGTCTTTAATCGGATTAAAATATACCCACGATAATACATATTAAAAACCCAATAATTCCTTTTTTATATTATTCTATTTAATTTTTTTGTAAATATTAATTTTAACAATGATTTATTTTTTTTGAAAAGAATAATTCTTATTATTCATAATATTGGATAAATTGAAAAAAAACATAATTGAGTTATTGACATGGACATTGATGAAGTAAAAAAAATCTTATGGATTAACGGTTTAAAAAATGCAGTTGAATTTGGAGGAATACCTAATAAGAAAGCTGTTATGGGAAAATTGATGGCAGAAAGAAAAGATTTAAGAGCTAAATCGAAAAGTATTATGCCTATTTTGGACGAGGTAATTAATGAAATATTAAATTTAGATGTCGAAAAACAAACGGAAAAATTGCTACAATTAGATCCAACAGCTCTAGAGAAAAAAGGAACAGTTGAGGATAAAAGAGTATTACCTGATTTGCCAGATATAAATAAATTTAAGAAAGTTGTAATGCGATTGGCACCATATCCTAGTGGAGCTTTACATATTGGAAACGCTAGAATGATTGTATTAAATAGTGAATACGTGAAAAGATATAATGGGGAATTAATCTTATTTTATGATGACACTATTGGAAGTCCTAAATCATTAAGAGATAGTCCAAAAGCAAAATATGTCCTCCCCGAAGCATATGAGTTAATTAAAGAAGGTCTTGAATGGTTGGGTATAAAAATTGATAAGATTTATTATAAGAGCGATCGTCTAGAAATTTTCTATGAATATTGTGAAAAATTAATATCAGATGATATGGCTTATGTGTGTTTCTGTGATGCTGCAGAGTTTAGAGAAAAATATAAAAACCTAAAGAAAGAATGTCCACATCGAAACCAATCTATTTCTAAGAACATGGAAGAATGGAAAAACATGTTAAAGGGAAAATATCACGAAACAGAAGCGGTAGTAAGAATGAAAACAGGAATGACACAGAAAGATCCAGCCTTGAGGGACCAAATAATCATGCGTATATCTGAAGCTAACCACCCAAGAGTGGGTAGCAAATATATAGTGTGGCCAATGTTGGAGTTTTCCTGGGCAATTGACGATCATCTTTTAAGAATTTCTCACATAATTCGGGGCATTGATTTAATGAAAGAGGGAATTATTGAAGAATTTGTATGGGATCATTTTAGTTGGAAAGCAGCATCATTACTCTATTATGGCAGATTAAGATTTCCCCAACTTAAATTAAGTAAAACAGAATCTAGAAACAAAATCCAAGAAGGAATTTACACCGGGTGGGAAGATCCCCGGACATGGAGTCTTCAATCATTAAAAACCCGGGGTATTAAACCAGAAGCACTTAGAGAGGCTTTATTAGATTTGGGGATGTCGCAATCTGGTATCAGTTTCTCGGTAGATTGGTTATATGCAAAAAATAAAGAATTAATTGATGAAAGTTCAAATAGATATTTCTTTGTTCAAGACCCGGTTAAACTAATTATTGAGAGTGTACCTTCAAAAGAAATTCGATCTGAACCATTATTACTGCCCTCTAATCCAAAAAAAGGAAGGAGGATAATTACTTCTACTGTAAAGAAAGGGAAATTAAATCTTTATTTATCATTAAAAGATGTGAAAAACCTTAAAAAGCGCAATATAGTAAGATTAAAAGATTTAATGAATATAGAAATAAAAAACATAGATTTAAATCGAAATATTATTCAAGGAATTTTCCACAGTAGAGAATTAAATCGCGAATTTTCTATTATTCAATGGGTTCCAGAAGAGGAACATATTTCCGTCTCAATTCTCAAACCTGATGGAGAATTAAGTAGTGGATTTGGCGAAATTGGGCTTTTGGGTATTCCGATGAATCATCCCATACAATTTGAAAGATATGGGTTTGTGAATCCAATCAAATTAGAACATGAGGAATTATTTTGTTACTTTACCCATTAAAAACCAGTATTCATGAAATGTAAATTAAATCAACTTTAATACATTAAAACTATAACAATTAATAATTTACTTTCGTTTGTATTTATTAACTAATGAGTAATAAGATCAAGTGATATTCGACGTACACTAACAAATTAGATCCTTATGATGATGGAGATGAACTAATAACTCAAGGATTAAGTTGGTCATTTTGTCCTATATGTGGTAAAAAAATTCCAAAGGTAAAAAAAGTCAAATTTTGTATAAAATGTGGTGTCGATCTGTATTATGTTCAAGAACATATGAGTCTTCCTCCTGCTTTTATTCCAAAAACTTATATTGCTCCCTTGTCCCCATATCTAAGACTTTCTGATGAAAAATTATTGAATCTCAAGCATCAAAAATTATGGAATAGTTTGAGTTCTTTAGGAGTTTCATTTGGGGCATTTATCTTTATGAATATAGTCGCATTTGTATTAATAGCAATTATTATAATACTTAACATGAATAGTGGGGATATTACCGGATTAATAACTAATCCCTATGTTACAATTATAAGTTCTGTGGCGGAATTAACATTTATTCTTATACCTGTATTATTTGTCGGGAAATTTCTTCAGAATCCTTCTATAAAAAATCGATTAATGATCTTAGGGTTTACAACTAAGGGTTATAGTAAAAAAGACGTTTTGAAAGAGATTTTAATAGGAATTAGTTTTGCTGGAATTGGCATATTTTTAGTAGTGTTTGCTTCAATTTTCATGGAATTTTTCTTAGAATTAATTTTTGGAACGGATATTGTCTATGAAATAGGGAGTTCTACAACTGATATTGATGCAATTATCTCTAATGCGGATATTTTAAGTCTTACTCTTTTAATTGTCATAATGATATTAGTGATAGGCACATCTGAAGAAGTCTTATTTCGGGGTTTCATGCAAAAAGGGTTAGTTAGAACTATAGGTAATAAAGGGGGTATAATCATAACTGCTCTTATCTTTTCTTTTATCCATTTAATTGGATTGTTTTTGATTTATTTCGAATCACCAAACACATTTATAATTTCTTTCTTGTTATCCTTTTTTCCCTATTTTGCTATTTCATTGATGCTTGGATTACTTTTTTATTGGAGGAAAGAAAATTTAATAGCTGTAATGGTAACTCATGGTTTATATGATGCCTTAACTATTCTCTTAGCCTTTATGTATTATAATTTTTTTTAAAACAATAAAAGTATGATTTAAATGGTTCTATTAGACAAATTCTTAGAAAAAGCTAAAAGCAAGCGAATTAACATAGGAATAGGTATTGGAGATTCACAGGAACATTATCGAACTATTTTAAAGGGAATTATTAGATTTCTTTCTTGTAATCAAGCTCAAATTTTCTTATTTGGTCAAAAATTTTATAAGGAGACAGCATTACATGAGCAAATTCATTCCATATCTAAGTCTAGCATAAATTTCATAACTACAGATAATCCTGAAAGTGAAATTATTGAATTTCTAAAAGCTCAAAAAATTAAGGGCGTGATTAGAGGCGGTTTGAGTTCTGGTGGCTTTTTGAAATCTATAAAAAATATTTTAAACATTCAAGAAATTAATCGATTGGCATTATTAGAAACATTCAATGGTTCTCAATTCTTTTTTGGACCCGTTGGGATAGATGAATGTAATACTAAAAAAGTTAAAATCTCATATCTTGAGCGAGCTCTTAAATTATTAAGATTAATGGATATTACTCCTAAAATTAGTGTACTTAGTGGTGGTCGAAAAGGGGATATCGGTAGAGATCCCTCCGTTGACAAGACGATTAAAGATGCCGAGCAAATTGTTAATTATTTTAAGGACACTTATCCTGCTTTAAACATATTTCATGATGAAATTCTAATTGAAAAAGCAATTTCTAATAAGGCAAATTTAATTCTTGCTCCTAATGGAATTTCGGGGAATTTAATTTATCGAACTCTTATACATTTAGGAGGAGGTAAAGCGTATGGTGCCATATATCTAGGATTAAAGGATGTTATTATAGATACTTCAAGAGTAGGTGAATCCTCGGAAATTGAGGGGGCTCTTATATTGGCAACTTCCCTTTATTCTGATAAATAAATTTGAAATCTAAATCTCAATATTAATTACTCAAAATAAAGGATAGGATCATTCTCTATTCTATAATTCTCATTTAAATTGTCTAATTCATGCATTTCACTTTCATTTAAACTAAAATCAAAGATATTTATGTTTTCTTTTAAGTGTATTTTATTCCCCGATTTTGGAATTTCAATAATTTGGTGTTGCAAACCCCAACGAATCATAATCTGAGCAGATGTTTTATTGTGGTTCTTAGAAAGCTCTAGAATTTTTGGATTATTTAATTTTGTCGCTCTCGTCAACGGAGAATATGCTTCTAGGTAGATTTTCTTAGTTTTACAAAAATTTAATAATTCTTTTTGATAGAGGAATGGTGAGAATTCAACTTGATTAATCATAGGAACTTTCGAAGTACTTCTGAGTAATTCATTTAAAAAATGTAGATTATAATTACTAACTCCGATTGCTCGTGTTTTTCCTTCATTATACAACCGTTCTAGTGCCTTCCAAGTTTCTATTGATTTCTCTGGAACAGGCCAATGTATTAAATAAAGATCCAAATACTCTAAACCCAGCTTTTTAAGACTTTTATCAAAAGCAGTTAGCGTATTCTCGTATCCTTGGTCAGATTTCCATACTTTAGATGTGATAAATATCTCATCACGAGGAATGCCACTAGCATTTATCGCTTTTCCGACTTTTCTTTCATTACCATAAATAGTTGCAGTATCAATTAACCGATATCCCATTTCTAATGCCCATAAAACAGCGTTATAAGCACTGTCTCTTGAAAGAAGCCAAGTACCTAATCCAATGATTGGAATACGGATACCATTATTCAATTCAATTCGAGTATTGAGATTTAAATCCATCTATTTCACCTCAAATAATATATATATTAATTTTTTATCATGAATATAAAAGTTCTTGCTATCAAATATTAACTTCTTCCAAAAAACCTCAAACATAAAAGAGAATGAAAAAAAGAAAATAATTTAGGATGTATGCGTTTAAGTAAGTGCTCCGATAAATGTTGCTAAAAGTATCACGATTCCGCCTATCAAGATAGCTAGTATTATTAAGAACACGCCTAATATTCCAAGAATCACAGGAGTGTAATGGATTGGTCTTATACCCAAAAATATTATAACTATAGAACAAATTATGCCAATAAGGCTACCTATCCAGCCAAAACTATAGGGTAAAATACCTATATTAAATAATTGTAAAACGGATTCTGCTAAAGCAATTATTCCGCTTATAATTGCCATTATTCGCATAAGTTTATCTGTTTCTTGAATTTCACTCACTTGAGCATCACTTTTTCAAGTTTATTTTGTTAAGTAAGAAATAGATTAAAGCTTTTTAAAACCTTATATCAAAGTGTTATCAGTTCAGTAAAACAAATTATAAAAAAAAAAATAAAAATTGAATTTGATCAAATCCAACCGAGTGCCCCAAAGATAATTATCAGAACCACATCAACTATTGCCATGATTAAAATAACATTTCTCTGCTTTTTTGGTTTCCAATAATATGCATAACATGCTACAACAAAAAAGGGGATATATACGAATATGAAAACCGTAAATGCATTCCACCACTCCCACACCCAAACAAACGATTGAGTATAGACAAGAAAAACCTCTATTATTGAAGCTAAAGCCGCATTTCCTATTCCTATGGCTAATGGTTTTGGAATCCCAAACATCTTTTCTTTTGGATCATCTGGGAGCAATTTACTTACCGCAAGTCCTGCTATTGAAAACATTAAGCTAAGTTCTATGCCGACCCCTACAAAGATTAAATACGCTGTTCCCGCGGGAACAGTCCATAAAGCATGCCCGCTTACATGTTGAATTATTGCATTAATGATCTCGACAAACCAATGTATCATATAGAGAGATAACCCTGCTGCGATCCCTCCCCAATTTTTCTTTTTTCCCTCACTAAAATAGATATATAATACCGCTACCAACATAAAAATGACATAGAGATTAAAATTATCTCCACTTCTTAAAATACTCAATGCATCCGCAGTAGCTTGAGGATTATGTAATAGTAATACCATTTTTCTATCATCTCTTTTTTAATGAATATAGATTTTAAGATAAGAATTCTAATTTAGAATCAATTATAAATTTGTAAATTATATTCATTTTTACTTTATCTAATGATAACCTAAGAATCTAAGATCTTAATCAGAATTTCGGAATATTAAAAAAATTAAAATTAATGCCACAATGATCCATTTAATTAAATCTACTACTGGGGAAATTGGTGTAGGAATATAACTCTTCCAAGCAAAATCGAGGAATATAACTACAAATAATATAACTGTTAATATAAATGCATAAATTGTCCAAGATCGTCTTGGTTTCTCTTGTTTAATATCGGATATATCAAACACCTCCCAATATCTCCTATAACAAATCAACTTATTTAAATCTTCCTCAATGTTAGAAATAAATGAAGATATCATATAAAGATATAATGGGAGAGGGGGGAATTGAACCCCCGACCAGTACCAGAGCCTACTCATAGGTAAGAACTCTCTTGGCCCCCAGCCAAGTATCATACCAAGCTAGACTACCCTCCCGAAAAGAAATGGAGTAATTTATTGAAAGTTAAGATAGCTCTAGATGTCTAATAATGATATTATAAATAAAAATCATAAATTCTATTTATCTTTAATTATCTTTATAATTGAGTCTCACAATTTTTAAATTATTTAAAGGGTTCTTAATCATATACTATTTACCTATGATTTTTGGAATGGAATAACAATGCGATCTCGTAAACCATTTATAATTTATTGGCCACAATATTTTGATGCGAAAAGAAGCAGAGCAAACGGAAGACGTGTTCCAAAAAAACTTGCGGTTGAGAAAGTAAAATTAAGCGATATTACTGCTGCTGCTAAACGCCTTGGTTATGATATTCAACAAGAAAGTAATTATAAATACTCAAAATCATGGTGGGACGATGCTGGGAGGCTTTTAGTTGATACTAAGGGCAAAAAAAAATCGAAGGTTTTAATAGAAATCGCAAAAGAGATTAAAAAGGTTAATAAATAGGATATCCATTATTATGCACGAGTTTGCATTTGCTTATGATATTTTCAAGATCGCTGAAGCTACAGCTATAAAGTATAATGCTAAAAAAATCTCACAGGTCTATCTTGAAATAGGAGAACTAACCTTAATTGTTCCTGAATTATTGAAGCAGTCGTTTAAAATGGCTACAGCAGGATCGATAGCAGAAGGCGCTGAATTAAAAATCGAGATTTTACCAGGAAAGATTAAATGTAGGGAGTGTGGAAAAGAATCAACAGTTACTTTAAATGAAGAATCTCAGTTAACAGGACTTCAATTATTCCAATGTAAATTTTGCCATAGCAAAAACACTGAAATTATCGAAGGGAAAAAAGCAAATGTAAAAAACATCAAAATTCAAGAATGTTGAAGAATATAAGTTCAATTTATTAAAAGTTGGTCTTTAAAACTAAAAAACCAATGGATTTTATTCTCTAATGACAACAGCATTTAAAACTCCATGTTGTCCTGGTCTAGAAGTGATTCTCGCTTTTCCTAATTCGGTCTCAACTATTGTCCCTTTTGTTAATATGTGCCTTCTATTATAATCTTTTGAAGCAATATTGCTTTCAAATCGAAGTATCTTTACTTTGGACGTTTTGTTGGTGTTAGGATCAGTTAAATTAATATAAGATGTTGAAAACAGCTTCAATTTATGATTTCCACCTAAAGTTCTCTGTTTTTTGGTTTTTAATTCACCAATTTGTGTCTCTATAGGAGGTCGCTCAAGTTCACTTTTTCTTTTCTTACGAAAATATTTATATTTTTTTCCGGTAAATTTCCTTTTACTTCTCGCTTGACTTCTTGCCATGCTAATAAAACCCTTGAGAGCTAAAAAATGATAGTAATGATAATATATGATATCTTTAAAATTTTTGTGTTTGATTGTTTATAAATATTAAAAGAAAAATAAATATAGAGTTAATTAATTTACTTAACATAATTAATATCGAATAAAATATCATTCATAGATTTCATGTAAGAAAATGATGGAAAATAATACTGATACTCATAATTTGGATGAAAAATATTTAGAACAGATAATAAAATCTAGCACAACCACAGTAGGAATTATTGTAAAAGATGCTGTTGTCGTCGGCACGGAATCTCAAGCGACTGCAGGATATATGGTCGCTTCGAAAACCGCTCAAAAACTGTTTCAGATTAATGATTATACTTGTGCTACAATTTCGGGAGGAGTAGCTGATTGTCAATATATTATTAATCAGTTACAAGCTTTTTCAAAGTTAAAACAAGTTGAAGATGAGAAGGTTCCTGAACCAAAATATATTGCAAGTATCGCGAGAAATATTCTTTTTAGCGGGCGATCGTATTTCCTTGCCATGATGATTATCGGGGGATATTCATTGAAAGAATCTAAAGGTGTGCTCTACGGAGTCGATTTATTAGGGACTTTATATGATGAAAAAAACTTTATTTCATTTGGAAGTGGTTCTCCATTTTCCTTAGGTGTTTTAGAAGCAGATTGGAAACCAAATCTTACGAAGACTCAAGGTATAAATTTAATAAAAACCGCTATTTCTAGCTCTCGGGAACGAGATTCGGCCTCAGGATATAAGATACAACTCTGTACGATTGATAAGAATGGTTTTAAACAAATAGAATAAACCTATAGGATTCTATGGTCTTCATTCTCTAACTTTTACATCAATTTGATATAAAGTCGAATTATAATATATAAATCCATTTATCTCAAAAGAAGAACCGTCCATTATTAACCAGATTAAACTTTTAAAAGCTTTACTTACAAATTTATGTTCTATATTACTAAAATCATCTAAAAATTTCATATTTTTTATGTCTGTACTGCTTGGATAATTTCCAGAAGGATGCGAGTGAAAAATACTGATCAAACGCATTTCATCCTCTAAATCTATAATCTTTGTTTGGATTATTTCATGTAATTTTTCTATGTTTTCAATTAAAAATGATACCATAGATTTCTGATCTGATTTAATACAATCAAAATCTTTAGCAATGTAATGATAAAAATAATCATCTTCTAATTCATCATTCTTAATTTGATTTATTTTCCCAAACAGAATTCCACACGCTTCATTTGGATAAGCTTCTTGAACACAAGATTTTAACTTTTTAATGAAATTTGCAGCTAGAATTAATTTTATATCTTCCAGATATTCTATTCTAATCACCCACTTAAGCTTTATGCGCAATTAGGGTTAAAGCAGCATTAAAAGCAGCTAAACGAGCTTTATAAGAATCATCCCCTAATCCAATTATTATTACATCCCCTTTTTGGAACTGTAGATTAACATTAACTAATTTGGTTACACAATATTGCAATATCTTTCTATTAACTTTAATCTCCTTTTGGTTATTATGAGGGTATGCATACGGAGGAAATACTAAATTTTGCCCATCAAAAATTAAACAAGTCGCACCCTTCCCATTTACTCGTATTGCGGCGTCTCTCTGTTCCACACCGCTCCCAACTCGGCTTTCTGCATCCTTAACAAGACATATATATATGCTAATGTTTTCAGATTCAATGATAATATCCCTTAAGATTGAATAATCCCCTTTCTCAATTAAAGGGATTCTCTTTTTCACTTTTGCAAGAAATTCTAACCCTTTATTAGTTATTATATGCCCTTTTTTCTTAGTATCATCCTCCCTTTTTGAACTAGTATCCACTACTTCTATAAAATTGATACTATCTTTTTTCAATCTCTCCATAAGAGATCGGACAGTCCCAGAACTTAATACTAACTCCTTTCCCAATCGATATCTTCCAATTCCTTGCGGATATTTCCCAAAAATATATAAACATAAAATTATATGGACATAATCGAAATTTGGTTTAATTGTCCTACTTTCGAATAATTCATCCAATTCTTCTAAAATATTCATACTTATATATTGATCTAATCATTATTGATAAAAAAAATATAAGGAAAAAATAAAAATAAATAGCAAAATACTTTATGTTTATATTATAACTAGATCTCGAAATCTCGTGAACCAACAGAAAATAACATGACTAAAGAGAACAAACAACCAAATAGAAAAGATATCAAGGGATTAGTTGTATTTCGAGAAGATAAGTCTCAAAAAGCCAAAAAAGAAGAAGATATACCGCTAGAATATATAGATCAAGAAGATAAAATCAAGCTAGTATATGATTTTAAACCGTTTGGAGCAAGCTTTCTGTTTTCTTTACTCATCATAAATCAAAGTCTTGCTCCCATTACAGAAATTAAAATTAGAGTAAGATATCCTGACTTTCTGTTTTTAGCAAGGAGTAACCCCCCTACTGTTAGCATTGATTCTCTCGATATTGAAGAAGGCGAATTTCAAACGAAGATAGAATTTGAAACCATCGAGAAAAAATCGAACGAACAAGTAAACTTCTTTTTTAGTCCCACCCGATTAGAAGAGAAAGGGTTAATAAGAGCATTTATCACCTTTGTTAATAATACCGATTTTGTCAGGGCTCTTGATTCTGAACCGATTATTATTGAATTTGATCCAATTATGATTGAAAGAAAAATATTACCGACATCAGAGGTAAGCAAATTTTTAAATCGAGAAGGTATAAAGAAAGCAATTAAAAGTATTGGCATAGCAATTGATACACCTTATGGTGATGATTATTATTTTACCCTCATTCAGCAAACAGTCGAACATTTCAATTTTCAAAGAATAATCGCTCAAAAAGAAAAAAAGATTGCCTGGTATTTCGGTACAGAACTCGTTTCAGGACAAGATATACTCGTAATTGGGCAGGTTGACGCTCATAAGCTCGAATGGCTCTGTGCCTCTCGAGAACCAAGCATTCTTATCTCACTTCTCACTAACTTTTATAATGAATTTCTCAATCGTTTGGTTATTAATAACGTTATCACCTCGGTAGATCAAATAATTGATTTAGAATGCAAGAATTGCGGTGCCATCCTTCCAAAGTTTCCAAAAAAAGGGGCGGAATTAGAATGTCCTAACTGTAAATACGAACAAACTGTTTGGAAAAAATAAAAGTATTGTCATTTGACGAGAATTTAACTATATTGCTCTAATTTTTTACATGTATATACTTTCGCTTGACTTTTTAAAAGATTTAATTAATTTTATCAACTCATAAAACTCACAAAATATTCAGATCTATCATATCAGAATTTAACTAAAAATTTGAATTTACTAAAAATTTGAGCGAGTATAATAAATTGGAATAAAATCGAAAATATAATCTACAATAAAGGTCTAAAAATTAGAAAGATCAAAAATTCGGTAAAATTATGTGAAGTTGCACGAGATTGATCATAGAGTCTATCTCCGACAAAACTTTTTATTTTTTTTCATTTTGTTCCTCATATCCTTAAGCAATTAGCAAAATCTTTAAATATGTGAAAGATATATAACTATATAACTAACTCATAAAAAATAACAATTTAGTATTAGTTATATCAATTAATTAAAAAAGTGGAGGAATAAATATGTCTGAATATATAAGTTGGAGTCCTATTCGAAGATTAATGAAGCATAATGGCGCAATTATCGTCGCAAGAGACGCAGTTGATGAACTTGTTGATTGGATGGGTCAAGCGGCCGAGAAGATCACAAAAAGAGCCTTGACCTTAACCAAGCACAGCAAAAGAAAGAAAGTTACAAAGGATGATATCCTACTTGCCATTAAATACTTCAAGTAGAGAGTTTGAAGGATTTCCATAAATAAAGGGTTCGTTATTCATTGCAATTTAAATTTCTTTTTTTTATTTTTTTCTACGAATTTTTTGAGACTTATAATTTAGGATATAAAATGTCCTATTATTCGGGTAAAATATTACTTCAAAAATAATTAGTAGGTTTTAATCGGTTTTGTTTACTTACAATTTAAGCAAAAATTTACTATCATTTCAATTACAAGTCTATGAATGACAATCATTCAAAACTATATTATAAGCATTAATTTTTGAAACCTAATTTTTATGCAACTATTTTTATAGTTATACGCTGATATACAAATACAATTAAAATTTAGGTATAAATTTAAAATCGAAACCATTTAAAAATTAAGAAGTTGAGAAATCTTATGGGGAAAAGTGGAGTAGTTTTAGGAGTAATTGCATTATTATTGGGTGCTGGAGGTTTAACTTTTGGGCTGCTCACATGGATAGACCAAGGAAAAACAGAATTCTGGTATGATTATGAAGAAGCAACATATACCCCACCATATTTAGAATATGTAAATGTTCCTGATTTGTATGTAATCGCGGTTCTTGATGCGCCTTCTACTGTCCATATATTATTTACTACGAGCACAAGAATTCTTCCTGATCCAGCAATTTTTGCCGATATGCTCTTCTATTTTTGGATTGATGGAGTACGATTGACTGATCCTTTTACTCGTGCGGGACCCTATCAGGGGGATGAAACTTATCAATACATTCCAGTCGCTCTACAACATTCGCAAATATTATCCGCAGGAGTTCATAATATTAGTATAGTGGTTATTTCTGAAAAGGCAGGAAATTTCATGAGATCTAGCTGTCTTGTAGTAACTCGGTATTGATATAAAGAATTCTAATAAATATTTTTTTTTCTACTAATTGAAGAAGACTAAAATTGCTCTTGAATTCATTTAGTGATCTTCTGAATATCATCCAAAAGAAAATTCTATTATGTAAAACAAAGATCGTTCAAACACAAGCCTAAATTTTCCATTTTCCTTCTTCATAAATGACTTTTCCGTCAGCAATAACTTTCGATCCTGGGAGCTTCATATCTTTCAAAATATCCCAATGGATCGCGCATTGATTTTTAGAGCCAGTTT
>CAYUTF010000016.1:11395-53464 GCA_964447495.1 uncultured archaeon | reverse complement strand
TTCACGATGGTTTTAAATCTGATACCCTAGGATTTGTTGCTTGTATATTATTACCACCTTCTGACGATAATGATTACACCACTATAATAAATGGAACTCCAGAATTCAACGGAGATGGTTCTGTTAGTATGTCTAATGGAGATATATTAGAGATAGAGCAAAATTATTATTGCAAAGGACATACGGCATTTACGGGGAATTACACTTCCATGATAGGGACTGGAGCCATTTCTTGGGGAACTGACGAGTGGACGAACGTAACGGTAGAATTCCAATATGATACGGGAAGCGGTTGGAACGGAAGTTGGTTGGATGCAAGAACTGCTGGTAATTGGACAGGGATAAGTGGAACTGTAGACGGAGTGAAATTAAAATATAGATTTACGGCTACTGCAGATGTATCAGATATGCGTATGTTTGTAACGGAAACAACTACTAGTTTGTCTGACCAAGCATCAAATTTTTATCCTATTGACCAGACATTAGTTGATTTGACAATAACAGTTGTTGATAAAAATCAAGATCCAATAAGTGGTGTTCAAACTGCTATTTTTAGACAGGATAATGGTCAGCAGTTAATGAATGAGGATACTAATGTATTAGGTGTTGCAACCGAAGAATTTGTGTATTCATCAGATATTGCGATAATGATTAGATGTAGGAAATCAGAAGATATAGATGACCCTAGATATAAACCATTTAGTACTACTGGTACAATTAGGTCTACTGGTTTTGATTTAAAAGTGACAATGCAAGAGAGTCTTGTCCTGAATTAGGAGAGATACATGAGTAATACAATTTTATCAGGTGATTTAACAATTTATTATTTATCTGAGAATAGAAGAAAACAGATTACATGGAGTGGTGGTAGTACTAAAGCAGATACACAGAAGATGATTGATATTTATTCTGCGATGCAGGATTTGTTTTCTTCTGCTCCTCAAATGGATGATGGGGTTATTTTTTCAGCTGAAACACCTGGTGAATATACAATTGGTAAAATTGATGCTGCAGATGCTGAGCCTTGGTTTATAGATTTGAGAACTATGCAGCATATAATAGGTGATTATGAGAATTTTACTGGATGTGCTTTAAAAACATCAGGATGGAAAAGAATAGTTGGTAGTAATATTGGTATAGTTGTTGTTCCTGTTACAAATGCTAGTAATAATATAGTATTAGGTGATGTTGGAAATGCAATAACTCATACAGATGGAGATGCTGGTATATTATTAGATGTTGTTGTTCCAGGTGGTACAATAGATTATTTGTTTGTAAGACCTGATTCTAGCGCTGCTGCGAATAATTTTGATAGTAGTAGTGGAACTTTGACTTGTAATGTACATACAGCAACTCAATCGGCGGTTTCTGTTACAGGAGAGATGATTTGGGGAAATGTATATACGCAGGGTGGAATTTTATCTGATACACATATTTACCTTTATCAAAATGGTGAACGTGTTACATCTTTTGACCAGACAAATCAAGATTGGTGGGAAGATGGCCATTTGGATAGAGCTATTCCTATAACAGATTATACTACAGATGATTTTCCAGTTATAGATAGTGGTTATTTAACGGTTTATGCTAGATGTTACACAAGTGGATATTCATTTGTTGAAATTAGAATGAATACAACTTCAGGAGGTAATGTTTCTGCTCCATTGTCTTCTAGTAATGATTCTAATAATTCTACTGGATATGCAAGTATTACTCTTTCTGGAGGGTCTGGTAATTGGAATATTGGAGATGAAATTTCAGGAGATACATCAGGTGCAAGAGGTATAATAACTCTTGTTTCTGGTACTAATCCTACCCCAACTTTGCATTTTTATTATGTAGGAGATCCATTTGTAGCCTTTAATGGGTCTGAAGCAATTACAAATGAGGATGATACTGGTGCGGCAACTGGGTCTGGGTCTGTTGCTAATCAAGGTCCAGCATTAACCACTTGGTTTGATGGAAATGTTTTACCAACAGTTGCTTTTACTGCTGTTACAGCAGATATTGATGATAATGGTTCAGATGAGCCATATAGTATAACATGGGATTTAAACCAAGCAAGTTTAGCTCAATTTTATGAATACATGAAATATGTATGTAGAAGAGGTTCTACATATAATTTAGATGACCTTGATGGTCAAGAGTATATTGGTATTACATATAGAGTAAAATATACTGGAACAGTTACGGGTACTGTAGACGAAGGTGATTCAGTAACTGGAGTTACTTCTGGGGCTACTGGTGTAGTTCTGTCTCATGATACAACTAATAAGATTATACTTCTTAGAAATACAAGAGGTACTTTTATAAATGGAGAACAAATTCAGGTTGATGTAGGGAATTATATACCAGCAAGTGGAACTACTGTTTCAACAATTACTCCTATTTCTGAATGTCCGTTTGGAACATTAGCTGGTGGTATTTTTTTTGGTTCTGTTGGGGTTTTAATTTCTGATTATAAAAGTTCAGAAGAGAATTATTTTCAGTTAAAAGATTCAAATGGAGTAACTAGGTCAAGGCCAACTTCCACATCTATGACTGTTTCGAATGTTGCACCATATGATTGGGTTGGAGTTTATAGGTTATTATCTCAAGGTGGTGATATAAATAAAACAGAGTATTCCGCTGTTGGAGGGGAAACACCTGGTGATAGTACATTAGATGTGAGTGGGTCTATAACCGTTGATACTCCAGGGAAGACAGCTGGAGGAAGATTAGTTCTTATTGATACTAGTGAAAATAATGTTGAATATATATTAAGATATTCTTCTTGGTCTGGTTCACAATTTATTTTGGCAAATTCTTCTGATACAGCAGAAGCAGGAACTGATTCAACAAAGATTATTGCTACTGGTGCATTTTCCTCTTCTGAAGTTGGAGACTTGATTTATAATGTTACTAGAGATGAAGTATCTTATATATCAGAGGTTACAAGTGCTGATGAAGTTCAACTTGACCCAAATTATCCAATAGTTGGACAGACTACTGGAGATTCATTTGAGGTTAATGCTGTTCCTATAACGGTTACATCTAATGATTATATATTTGTTCCTGTTATTTTAACGTTTGTCACGTCTGGTACAACGGTAAGTGCTTCGATGGTTTTTGTTTCTCCTATCTATGGAAGAACAAGAGTTAGAAATACATCTGGTGCATCAGTTAAAATTGAACCATTTACATCAGATGTAACGATTCCTGCTACTGGTGGTGAGACTGTTGCTGTTAGAAATCCTGATACGGTTTATAATGGATAAAAAAATAAATATTGTAGAGATAAAAAGAGTTGCATCTGTTTTGTCATGTCTTGAAAATGATTTTTTAGAGCTTGAAAAAGCAAAACATCATTTATCTAAACGAAGAGACAATTTGAATCGTCTTTTGAATGGTAGTGAATATGACAAAAATGCATTAAAATCTCAACTTGAAATGATTCCGGTTGAAGAACGAAAAGTGGATGATTTGATATGTGAGAACAGAAGGAAAATGACGATATATAGTAATGCAATGAAAAGATTGACATCTATAGTATAGTTATGAAAAGAAAAATAAAAAATAAAGATAAGGATGAGAATATTAGAAAAAAATTGAGAGTTTCTAATATTGATAAAATTGATACTATTGAACAGAGCATAGAAGAGGTTAGGTCTCTTAAAAAAGAACGTTTGAAATATATTGAAATGCGTACAGCGTGTTCTATACAGCATGAATATGTTGACCAGATTTATTATGATGGTGAAATAGATGAGGATAATAGAAATGATATAATGGATAAGATTAAAGTTAATAAAGAGCGATTTGAAAATTTAATTGAATCATATGATTTATTGATAGAAACTAATGAGGATATATTAAAAAGTTTGACTGGAAGTAATTCTTTAACTGGAAAGATAAAAAATAATGGCAAGGTAAGTAAAAAATAATGTCTTATTATGTAGATTGGCATAATCATTTGATTCATGTTTTGGCACCTCAAGTTGAGGTTATTGTCCAGGATTTATATGATTTTCTTAGTGATATTATGCAGTCTCCTGTTGGTATGAATTATGATGAAATATGTTTTGCTACTGGGAAAGATTTATTGGATGAAGATATTACTACTGGTATAACATTGACTTTATATTCTCCATGGCAATTGAGATTTTGGGATGGTGCTTATGTTGCTGTAGTTAAGGGTGGAAATCTTACTGGTGGATTAGATGGTGATCCTATTGCATATACTCCTAATGTTCAGGTTATGGTTATTCAGGCTGTTTCTTCGACGATAGTACAAACAGGAGGTACAGCGCTTACTCAGGATGAACATGATAAGTTGATGACAGGTCTTGATGAGAGTATTCCGGAAGGTGTTTGGAATGATACACCTATTGGTGAATATTTAACAAAAGTTTTAAATATAGAGGAGGGTGATTGGCGAATAATAAATAATCAGATGATTTTTTTTGAAACAGACGGTGTTACAGAAGTAATAAGATTTGATTTGTTTGATGAAAATGGAAATCCATCGATGGAATCAGTATATTATAGAAAGCGTGTAACATAGTTTTTGGGCATGGTAATTTTGAAATTGTAGTATATTTGTATATGTAGTACTTTATATATGTTTGTAATATATTTTAAAACTAGGAGAATATCATGACTAAAACTGTTGAAACTGTAATTTTTGTTGACCCAGTAATTTTGATTGTATCTGTATTTATTTTAACGGTTGTTAGTATATCTACTTTAGTAATTGTTTATAAAATATATAAGATGCATGATGTTAGGAATCCTGATGGTTCTTATGCTTGGATGGTACCTACTAATTTTTTTGATATTCAAAAGCAAATTACTGATAGCCAAAATAATATGGTTGTTTTAATTAAAGAAATGAATGACCAACAGAGTCAAATTTGTAAAATTTTAAGTAATTTAGTTAGTGAAACGTCATCTTGGAGAGAACAAAAAGATGTCGAAAAAGAGTGATGAATATGATATCCGATATTTAGGAACTCTATATGAGGATTTATCAGAAGTTACTAAGCGTCAAGCTATTACTCTTCAATCATTAGAGAGAATTGCTATAGAGACACAGACTTTTCTAGAAGCACAAGGAGAGAAGGTTGATGATAATAAAAAAACGATAAAAGATCATGATGTTAGAATAAGAAGTGTTGAGAGAAAACAGGATTTGTGTAATGCATCAGATGATATTAGTGGAATAAAAAAACAGTTGAATCGTCTTATAGCTTTTAAAGATATGATTTTGTCTAAAACAAATGAAGATAGTGGAGTTTTAGATATTCATGCATTGAGGATGAAGAAAGCTGTTGATGATGCGATGCTTAATCAAATACCATTTAAGATATTAATTTTAAAAATGTTACCATGGATGATTATCGTTTTTGTTGTTGGAATTGTTTTGGCAACTGTTATTATTACACAGATGTTTTATAATGATAATATTGTAGTCCCTAATCCACAGATAGAAATAAAAACGAACTCGAGTTCGTTGGTGAATAAAAAATGATAACTTTGAATTATATTAATGAATCAGAGATGTTGAAATCTAAGCCAGTTAGAATAATTGGTGATATTGTTGAAAAGTTAGGCTGGCTTAAAAATTTTAAAGAAAAACATGGTATTATAGGTAGAAAATGTAATTCTAGTGACAGTGTTGAATCAATAGGTTTTTCTGAAAAAGAACAAAAATGGTACGGATGGTCACATAGAGCAATAAGTGGTTTTGGAATTGGTGATAAGATATTTGAGCCTAATTTTGGTGATGATAAAACGCCTTTTGTAAAACATGGTAGTAAGACAATAAGAAATATAAAAGATGCCGAGAAATCAGCACGGGCTTTTGCTAGGGATGTTAGTTAAAGGAGAATTGATATGTCAAAAGATATGAGAGAATTGATAGAAAAAAGAAAAACACCATCTGAGGAATTAAAAAAAACATGGACAGAAATAAATGATAAGTTGAAAATTGGTGGAGGAACATTTGGCAGTAAGCTTTTTCATTTTTCAAAAAGTATTGAAAGAGCTGGAATTGATAACAAGAGATTTGAAATAGTTAGAAAGATTTATGAAAAAGCTAGTGATGATTTAGTAGATGTTTTACATGATTTAAGAAAAGATATTGGTATAAAAAGTTGAATAGGATTGTTACAAGAGGATTAGGTCCAACGCAATTATTGATTACTCGAGGTTATGGGTTTACTGGTGCAATAGTAAAAATTTATAGAGAAATTTTAAGATTAGTATCAAAAGTTACTACTAGATTGGGATTAGTATCACAATGTCAGAAGAAAGATTGTGTTTAGTATCAAAAATTACTAAAGAAGCAGATTTGACATCTAATCTTAATATATCTGTTAATATTGTATCAAATATAGGATTGGTGATAGAGGAGGTTTCTATGATATCTCCAGGATTGATTTTGACATCAGCATTTCATTTAGAGGAGTGTACGTAATGTCTACAGTTTGTTCTAATTGTGATCTTGATGGTAAATATTATATTGGTGATGTAGGGACTGAAATAACTGTTGATACTTGTGTTGATTTGGTAGATGCTGGAGCTACGGTTACAAATTTGATTGTTGAAAAGCCAGATGGCACTATAGTTATATGGGTTGGTTCTATTTATGGAACAACAAGTATTAAATATGTTGTTCAGGTTGGTGATTTTGACCAGGCAGGTCCATATAGAATTCAAGCATATGTTGAGATGCCTGGTTGGACTGGTCGTGGTAATACAGCAACATTTCAAGTAACAGCCTTATTTGGTTAGTATGGTTATTAAAAAAATAAAAAGATTTAAAAGTACTAGGAAAGCGTCAACAATAATTCAATGCATTCCTACATCTAAAACGTTGAAATTAATGAATGAAATTGAAAATGAATGGCCAAGAAGAGTTTGTGATGCAAGATTATATTTTTTATTAGATGTGGCTGTTTTTATGGTTAATGAAATACAAAAAGCTAGAGTATCAATTAATATTGATGGTAAAGATAAATTATATGCTGAAGATTTGAGAATTGGTATTCTTGATGATAATGGTGATGAAAGTGTAATTGCTATTTATTTGAATGGTGAAACAGCTGAAGTTACAGAAGAATATGCTACAAAAACTGTGTTATATTTTAATTCTCATATGGCTTCACCTAAATGGGTTTCTGTATTAAATAAATATGGTCCATGGCCATCAAATATGGTTCCTGTTAGAGTTACATCTACTCATGCAAAGATTATTTCTAGATTAGCTAGAGGAGATGAATTGTTAGCATTACAAGAGAAGATATTTACAAATAGAGAACGTATTGAGTTAGATTTTTTAAAGGCAGGTGCTCCAAAAGTTGATATTGGTGAAACAATTAATGGAATAGGACTTAAGGTTTTTGAGGATTTAGGATATAATGTCCTTAGAAAAGAATTTGGTTTTGATGGCCAGAAGAAAATAGCACATTGGAGACCAGCAATAGAAAAAACAAAAAAATATGCTATGAAGTGCATGGCAAAAGTTGTAGAATATATACAGACTGGTGATAAAAATATATTTAATTTATCTTCAGAATATGATAATATTGGTTTGTCTGTTATTAAATCCGGAGAGGGTTTTGCAAAAGAGATAGCTCCATTTGCTAAATAACGTTGAGAGGTGAAGGATGACAAAAGCGGTTGATAATACTGATTCAGGCAAGGATAAAGTTACAAGAGTAGATGATTTGAATATTACTTTGTTAGGTGTAGAAAATGATTTAATGGGAAGAGCTTTATATAGAAGCAGAGGAGAACTAGAAAAGGTTTATGATTTTATAAATAAAGCAGCTGAAGATGGTATTATAGGTATAGATTGCGATGGATGTGACGATAATGTACAGACATCTATACAATCTAAAGATAAAGAAGATAATTCTGAGTAATTTAGGCGAACTCGAGTTCGTAAGAGTGATTAATGACAGTAATAGGCACCTTAGATATTAGAGATTTTGATTTAGGGTGCATGCTCACAATCGGTGCTGAGATTGTGTATTATACTATTGACGGAAGTCTAAGAGCACAGTATGTTGTGGATGTGAGTGGTTTAAATACAGATATTGAGAGATTTCAAAATAAGGTTCCTGTTTTTTTTGATTCTCCTGATGATGAATTTCAGGATTTTATTGTTCCATCATTTGTTTTCAAATCAAATAGTATGAATGATGCATTCGATAGACAGCCATATGCTGGTACTGTGGGGAGGTCTCCGGCAAAAGATGCTATTCCTATTTACGGTGATAATGGTACAATAGCAGGATATAGTAAATATGAAGAACAGGTTAGGCCAGACCCATATGATTTGTCGTTTGATTTGATTATTTATGCAGAGAGAAAACAAGAAGTTAATAAAATGATGGCTCATGTAATGAAAAAAATGAGACCACCATGGTTTAATTTTAAAGTTATTGATAGTTTAGGAGATATAAGGGAATATGATACTGGAGACATGTCATATTCTAACGCATCAGAATTAGCTGATATTGCTGATAGGACGGCTGCTTGGACATTATCTTTTACTGTGCGTGGTGAGATTGATACTTTTGATGGAATTTGTTCTCCTGCAATGATAGATCCATATTCTAGTGTTCAATTAGGCGTTCCAGTTAGTGTTATGGAGGATTAATATGCCTTGGTATTATTATTCAGGGAAAGTAGTTAGGCCGATAATGATAGAGAAGGGGCGTTCTGTTTCTGTTCGTCCAAATACAAAAGTTGAAATTATAGATGAATCTACAATTGAATTTAAATCGCTTTGTAGAAGAGGTTTTTTGCGTAGAACGAGTAGGCCAAAGAATTTAGAAGTAGATAAAAAAGAAATTTCTACAAAAACAGTAAAAGATGTGGTGCCTAAATCGAAAATGGCTAAGATAATTGCTGAAAAAGGTATTACTGTATCAAAAGATATTCCTCCAGAATCTAAGTTTAGTGTTGAATTGACAGAAGGAGAGCAACAATTAGTTGAAAACATAAAAGTTGAAGGGAAAGAATTTCTTGATGTTGACCAGGTTGATAAAGTTGAAGAGTTGTCAGAAGATACTGATAAAAAAATAAAAATAAAGAGACGCCGTTAAATCGGCTTGGCAACATGGAGTAAAAAATGACTGATTACACATATCCTGGAGTGTATATTCAAGAGGTTCCTAGTAGTCCTGGGCCGATTACTGGTGTTTCGACATCTAATTTGGGGCTTATTGGTTTTTCAACAAAAGGTCCAATTAATGAGCCTATTATTTCAACAAGTTTTCAAGAATTTTCTAATAGATTTGGTAGCTTTACCGAGAAAGGATTGTCAGCACATGAAGCATTTGCTTTCTTTTCTAATGGTGGTCAAGTTTTGTATTTTGTTAGGGTTGTAGCTAGTGATGCTGCAATAGCTTATTGGGATTTTGCTGCAACAGTATCAAGTGAAAATGTATCGAATACTGCTGAAGGAACAGGAATTTATGATTTGGAATTAGATCATTCTCCGGTTGTTCCTGCTACATTGACATTGACGTTTACAAATTCTGGTACACCAGCAAATCAAAATGTATTTGTTGCTGATGCTGATGGTGTGTTAACGTTAGATACAACATCGGGTGTTTCAGCTGATGGTGGTACTGGTTCTATTGATATGGAAACAGGTGAAATTCATGTAGAGTTGACTACACCTGGTCAATTTATAGGTACTACAGATTATATTGTTGCTGAATATAATTATACGATATTTAGATTTAGAATGGTATGGCCAGGATTGGCTGGGAATTATTTCAGAGTAAGGATAATTCCTGGAAGTGATGATTATCTTGTTCAGGCTGAAGCTAGGTGGACAAGATTTACAGTTATTGTAGAAGAGGATGTAAATTATGATGCAACAAATAGGTCATGGTCTATTGTAGAAACATGGGCAGATCTTGTATTTGATGATTCAGATGATCCTAATTATGTTGTTACAGTAATAAATGCTGATGGTGCTGGGTCTGATTATATCGAAGTAGTTGATTATGGAAACGGAATGAATCCTACAGCGCTTGCAGGAACACAAATTACGTCTGAGGATATTTCTGATACTCAATTACCACAAGGTAGTACTTCTACTCCTCCTGTAGCATATGACGGAACAATAAAGGCTTGGGAATATACATTGGCAAATGCGCCATTTGAGAAAACTTTGAATATGAATTTTCAAATGGCTGATGGACTAGTGTCTTTTACTGGAGCTGCTACATCAGATAATGCCGTTCTTACAGATTCTGGAGCAAATTTTACGGGTGGTGGGGCAGTAGATAATTTAGTTGGTAAAATTGTTGTAAACATATCAAAAGGAGCTTCTGCTGTTATTACAGCTAATACGGCTACAACAATTACAGGTATTTTAACAGGTGGTGCTGTTACATGGTTAATTGGTGATTTATATGCTGTTATTGAAGCATCAACAAAGATAGGGATAGGTACTGCTGATTCTGGTGGTGAAGAATCTGTAATATCACCTGGTAATGCATCAAATCCGGTTCAGATTGTTCCTGGTTCTGTTGTAATGGAATTGACTATTGCTGGTCCTGCAACTATTCATGTTATAGATGATGGTTCAGGTAATTTATGGGATGGTGTATCAGGTAAATTAGCTACTATTAATTATACGACTGGTCAAATTACTGGTGCAAGCCCTACAACTGATGATTTGATTACAATACAGGAAGTAGCGGCATGGTCAACTGATGTTACTGTTGTTGGGTCAGAAATAAAGTTTGGTTGTATATATGCAGTTCCAATTGCATTGGAGGATGATGCGGATGGGAATATGGTAATGTCAGATACTCAAGCAACTGGGTATCCTGCTAAGTTTTCGCTTAATCTTGTTTCTGGTGTAAATACTGTTAATTATACAACTGGTGTTGTTGATTTAACATGGAAAATTGAGGGTAATCCTTCTGCGGCACCAGTTGGAGCATATTCTCAAACAGCTGATTATTATACAAATCCATCTGATGAAATATCTACAGTATTAACGGGTGGGTCTGATGGAACGGCTGTTTCAAGTGATGATGTGGTTGGGCCATCTTTGGCGGTTGACCAGGAAGGTATATATGCTTTTGGAAAAGTGAATGCATTAATGCAACTTGTTGCTGCTGATTTTCAGACAGATACATATGTTGCTGATGCACTTATTACATATGCTGAATTGGTGAAGGATAAATTTGTTATTTTGACGGTTCCTCATGGTTTGACCTATCATGAAGCAGTTAATTGGAAAAAATTCCAATTGAATAAGAATACTTCATATGCTGCTCTTTATTATCCGCACATAAAAATTAAGGACCCTGTTAGTGGTGTAAATCAGGATATTCCTGTTGGAGGTCATATAGCTGGGGTTTACGCAAGAACAGATACAATGAAAAATGTTGGAGAAGCTCCTGCTGGAACTGAAAAAGGTGTTCTAAATTGGTCAACAGGTTTAGAAGTTGAACTTACTGATACACAGGTTGGGATTATATATAAAGAAAAGATTAATGCATTAGTTAGTTGGTCGCATACTGGACGGGTTGTATGGGGTGCTAGAACATTGGATATAGCTGGTGGTGAATGGCCATATATTCAAATGAGAAGACTCTTTATGTTTGTTGAGAAGTCAGTGTTTAATAGTACACATTTGCATATATTTAAAAATAATGGTTCATCTTTATGGAGTGCTATTAGGACACAAGTTGTATCGTTCTTATTGGGTCTTTATCAGTCAGGATATTTTGCTGGTAATAGTCCAGAAGAATCATTTTTTGTTATTTGTGACAGGTCAAATAATCCTCAGAATACAGTGGACCAAGGTCTTGTATTCTGTGATGTTGGGATTGCGCCTAATAAGCCGGCTGAATTCATTGTATTTCGTTTTCAACA
Source organism: uncultured archaeon (assembly GCA_964447495.1). Classification (GTDB taxonomy): domain Archaea; phylum Asgardarchaeota; class Lokiarchaeia; order Sigyniarchaeales; family SOKP01; genus SOKP01. Next base: position 41,569 of record CAYUTF010000016.1, on the reverse strand, counting down.
GCGTTCTCTTACATCGTAGGAGTAAAACATGGGTAACATAAAAGTAATTCCTAATGTTCTTATTCATGAATTTTTGATAGGTGCGTCATTATCAGGTGTTGACCCAGTCGGTACAGAATATTCGTTTGATTATGACAATGAGTCAAGTGGTCCATTTGTTGTTGGTGATGCATTATCTTGGACTGGTGGAACAGGACTGTTAGCTGTATTGGTGGATAATGGAACTACTGGAAGTATGATTATTGTATTGACAAGTGGAATTGCACCTACTGATGGATTGACTATTACAGGAGCGCCATCTGGTGCTACTTGTGATGTTGATGGCATTGTTACATTAATAGGAGATTTTGATTCAGGAGAAACTGTTAGAAGGGGTCGTTATAGACGATATTATAATTTAGCAGATGGTGGATTGATTGATATAGATGAAACAATTGCTGTAGATGGTTTCAAAGTTAGAGATGTTTTGATTACTGCACCTGGTATTACTGCTGTTTCATTTTATATCGTTGATAGAGATTCTAAGTCTGTATTTGCTGGTAGTGAGACTCCTGTATCAGGAAACGCATTTAGGGAATGGAAGGATTTTGGGATTATTGTTGCTCCTGGTTGTAAGTTTAAAGTAGTTGGTACTGGTACATTGTCAGATGCTGGTAGAATAATGTTTATTTTAGAAAACGGATGGTCAGCAAGTATTTTTGATTTTGCTACATCTTTAGGTAGAGATAGTCGGCCTCCTGGAATGGCCAGACCATAAGGAGTTATTAAAATGCGAGCAGCTAATACAGATTTTATGCAAAATTTCAGGTATCATGTGGTTGCAAATAATGGTGAGGGTGACCCATTTCAACCTAGTGTGCAATCTGACCGTGATGGACATGATACAAATGGTCAAGCAGGATTTCAATCTGTTACAATTCCTGAATTGTCTGTTGAAGCAGCAGAATATAGGGAAGGTATTTTTAAGTGGACAGAAAAATATCCTGGACCACCTACTGTATCAGAATTGACTTTAATGAGAGGTATTACAAAACGTGATACTACATTCTATGATATGGTTATGGCATCTGTTGAAGGTGCGGAATATCGAGCAGATGTAATAATATATCATTATCAGAGGTCTGAGATGGATTTAGCTACATCAGCTACAGTTGGTGATGATATTCGTAGAATTGAATGTGGAGAATGTTTTGCTATTCGTGCTAAACCAAATGGAGATTTAGATTCTACAGCTGGAGATGTTTCATTAGGAGAGGTTGATTTAGCTGTTGAAAAATTTGTAGTGAAATATTCTTAATATTTTCGTTACGGTGTATAAATGGCCAGAAATCGTTTATTGGATTTTATGCAAACTCATAAATTTTGGCTATTTGATGTAGTTCCAAGTTTGTCACCTCCTTTTTGGGTTTTAGGAACACCATTTTTAGGTTTTTCAAGTATTACAGCACCGCAATATACCGCTGAAGTTGATAATATAAAACAGATCAATTCTATGTTTCGGAAATATGCTTATTCTGGAGGACAAGTTGATCCAATAGTATTAACAAGAGGTGTTCGTGGTTTTGATGATACTATGTGGGAATGGATGTATAGGGCAATAACTGGTTTAGAGGTTACAAATAGACATTTGTTATTGCTTCATTTTACGAATATTAGATTATCTGATAGTCCTTTTCCAAATGTGGCTGAAGGATTTCAATTTCCGTTGTCTGCTGGTATATTTCTTCCTGGTAAAGCGTGGCTTCTTTGGAATTCTATACCAACAAGGTATAAATCTGGGTCAGATTTTGATGGTAGAAGTGGTGAAGTTAGTTTGGCTGAATTAGAGATTCAGCCAGAAGCTATGACAGAATTTACATTGTTAGATCCAGTATAGAGTAATAAATATGGAATCTGAGACAACACCAATATTAACTAGAAAAGATATTATTGTGAGACTTATGAGGGTTTTACGCAAGAGTCTTGATAAGAGATTTATTGAAAGAGCTTTTATTTCTCCGGTTCCAAAATCTTTACCTGGTGGATATATAATGATGATGTTATCTCCATTATATAATAAAAAAGGAGATAATGTTGGTGAGATAAGAATTTATATTTATGTTCCATCAGATGAAAAAAATGCTATTGTTATTAGGGTGGAATGGACAAGAAATGCATTTAGTTTTTGGTACCGTTATGATACTAAATTATTGAATGAAGATGCTTTAATTACTAGTTTATATTCTGTAGTAAGAGATATGAAAAAATGGTTTTCCATAACAGCTGATGGTACAGTTAATATTTCATCGATGAATCATTTGTTTAGAAAAATAAAGAAAAATCCTGTTCGTGATAAAATTGGTAGGGTTGGAATGATAATTGGATGATTATGGTGCATCAAACTGAATTTTTATTAAGGAGTCGGTAAGATGACAAAATATTTAAATGATTTATCTAAATTTATTGATAATAAATCATTGATAGTTAAGGAAGAACAGGTTTTATCTAATAATGAAAAACGTATTTTTAGGGCATTGAAATCCATGGGCGAACGTGCAACAAAGGGACGAGACATTGATAGATATATTTTTGAAGTTGTACATAAAGGTGGAAGAGTGACACTAAGGATGCTTTTAGAAGGTAGACATGCTTTATCTATTGGTAATCATGTAGCGAAACGGTTTGTAAATATGAACGAACTCGAGTTCGTTGATGTCATAAGGACTAAAAAAGGTGCTAAAGTAGTATTGAGACCAATTGGAGGATAAAATGGGAAAGCTAAAAGAATTATCAGAGTGTTTAGATGATTTATTAAAAGTTGTTAAAAATAAAGAGGTAAAAAATCTTGATGATAAAAAAGATAAAGTTGAAAAAGATATTGAAGTTGATAAAGATAAAGATATTAAGGAATAGTTATGACTGCATCTAGTAATATTGCTGGTGTAATTAAGCCTATCGGGATTATAAGTAGAGGATTTTTGCCATGTTGTAGTGGTTGTATTTGTAAAATTGAAGAAATTCCAGTTAATAAAAAGAGGAATAAAAAGATTGGTGTGTATGAGATATTTAATATTGATGGTCATACTATGCTTGAAGAAGCAAGAGAAAAACGTCATATTGTGAACGGTAAACGTGGAATATGGCGCACAATAAGAGGAAAGCATTATTTTTTTCCGGATGATAAATCAGGTGTTATTCCTCCAATTAAGGGTTAATAATGGTTATTATGAAAGATATTATAGAGTCTAGTAGTTCAGAGATAATGGAAGGTCTTTCATATGGTGCTGCTGAGAAGTTAGCAGATAATATGATAAAAAATCCTAGAAGTGTAGCTATGTTGGATAGATATGGTGTTGAGGCACCTGAGGATATTACTAGATTGAAAGATGCTTTAGTTAAATTTCTAATAAATTATTTTAAGAGATAATAAAAAAATGATGTTTCACGTGAAACAGAGAAGATGTGTAAAATGAAGACTGTAAATGTTGTGAATTCTGATGATTTGAGGAAGAAAGTTTCTGATGTTGAGATATTTGGTAATCCAGATACTTTTCAGTTAATTTGTAAGGCAAGTTCCAAAAGTCAAGGATGGATGAAATCAACAAAAGCTATGGAGATTCCTGGAAAAGGATGTTTGATACAAGTTTCTACACAACAGGGTGATAATGTTGCAGAAGCTATTTGTTTTGTTCCAGATGTTGTTATTTTAGTTGATGATGAAAGTGGAAATAAAAAGATAGTGAAAAGATAATAATTGTGTTTTATGTTAAACACTTATTGATCCATTCAGTAACGAGAGCATCATAGATTTCACAGACATCGCATGGTTTAGTAAGAATATGTATATTGGGCATATCATATTTGAGTTTAGAGTTTGCTGTATATATTACGAAGGGTATTGTTGAATGTTGAACTATTTTTAGCCCATCTGCTTTTTTGGGACAATCCCAATCGCTAAGAATAATATCAAAATTTCCATTTTGAATGGCGATTAGACCATCATCACAGGAATGTTTAACCGTTATGTTTTTCCAAGTATTTTTCATAACTCTAGAAAGCATACGAGTGATTTGTTCATCATCATCAATGATTAGTAAATTTAGATTTTTCATTTTATTGTCTTTCTGTTTGGATTGTTGTTTCAACAAAATGGATAGTTAGTTTTATGATGTCTTCATGTGTTGGATTTTGTACCCACCAGTTGATTTCATTTTTGGCATATGCAAAACTGTTTGACCAACTAGGATGTTTTTGGGCTTCTTTGAATGATATTGATGTTTTCGGGAGTGACATTTATTTACCATGCGATAGGGATTGATTTTTTGCATGAATCACAAGGTTCAGTATTTGCTTTGGAAAGATGTGAATTCATAACATAAATAGCATTTCCTTCTTTTTCTAGTCGTTTAGCACATTCTGTACAATAGAGGTTACCTCTGTTGTCGACTATTCCTGTAATTGTATTATGTGGGTCATTTTTTTGATAGATATAAATTTCTGAGGCTTTCATTGTTTTTTCCTTTCTGTCGAAATCTTATCGACCATCTATATGAATATTAACATTACGATAAAGTTTGTCAACTTTTTTGATAAAAAAATGCAAAAGTGTTGATAATAATAGCAGAAAAGTGGTATTATTTACTCAAGTAGTGTTTTAGGAAGGTTGTTTTTATGCCAAGGTTGAATGTTGAAATAAAAAGTGGTGTATATAAGAGATTTCTTAACCAATGTAAAGAAGATGGAAGAAGTGTCAGTGATGTCGTTAGAGAATTGATTTTAGATTATACGGAGAGAAGGGTAAGAGAAAAGTTTAGGCTTACTAAGATAAAAGAGGAAAATGATGATTGATGAACAATTGAATGAGCAGAATGTTGAAATGAAAGAAGATAAAATTGTTTTAGATAAGACAAAAGGTCATGTTCTTGATATAGGGCCAGGTTGTATTATTATTGAGTTGCCAGCAGGATATATTCATGAGGATGGAGAGCTTCACGTTAATGCTGTATTGCGTGAGATGAAGGGGCCAGAAGAGGAGTTGTTAGCTAGTAAAGGACCCACAGTAACTAGAATAAATACTATTATTGGTAATTGTCTAGTTCAGATTGGTACGATTAGTGATAAATCATTATTAAGAAAAATAACAAATAATTTAACAGCTCAAGACAGAATGGCTATTCTTTTGGCTTTGCGTCGTGTATCACTTGGTGATTTTTATGATTGTAAAGTTACGTGTCCTGAATGTAATATAAGTCAACATGTAACTATTAATTTATCAGAAATTGAAATATCACCTATGCCAAATCGGATGGAAAGGGATATGACAGATACTCTTCCTAGCGGCAAAGAAGTAAAGTGGCATGTAATTAGGAGTGAAGATGAAGAATGGTTGGTAGAACAGAGAAAGAAGCAAAAGGATTTATTAACACTTCATTTATTATCTCGTATTGATTCTATTGAAGATGAAGAATTGGATAGAAAAAATAAATATAGAAAAGCGATTAATACGTTAATGGATTTATCTATTAGAGATAGGTCTGCATTAAGAGACCTTTTTGATAAAAAAGAAGATAATATAGACACTTTAGTTGAATTTGAATGTGAAAAATGTGGTCACCAATGGGAAGGAAAGCTTGATGTTGCTCAACCTACCTTTTTTTTCCCATCGGTCAAATTGGGGATTTAGAGGAAGAAATATTCTTTCTTATGGAAAGACAAGGGCAGAGTTATATTGATATTATGGATATGCCATATTCTCGTAGAAAACGGTTTGTAGATAAGAAGTATACGATGGATAGGTCAGCATCAAATGCAAATAAAAATAAGTCGATTAGTAGACCAAGGAGAAGGAGATAACGAACTCGAGTTCGTTAAATAAGCAAATGGGATTTCTTGGAATTGCGTTTGATATGGCTGCTGTTGATGCTGGTATGTCAGCAGGAATAAGTAATGCAGCTAAAAGTCTTCAGCAAATTAACGATAGGTTGGATGAACAAACTGAAGCTATAAGAAAAATAAAAAAAGAGGATTTTTTTGACGATATGGGTAAGGGTGCCGATGATGCATCTAAGAAAATAGGGAAATTAAGGTCTGTATTTGATAAAATCAGAGGATCTGTATTAAATTTTAACGTAGCTGATATTGCATCAAATATAAGAAGTTTAACAGGTGAAACTGGAAATTTAACAAATAGTTTAGAAGCAACAATGGTAAGTATGATTCAGACTACGAAGCCAATTGCTGCATCTTTAAATTTATCAGGAAAGGAGATGAGGAAGTTTGCTGGTCAAGCGGCAAGTATGGCCTATGGTATGAATACATCTGCTGATGCTGTTGCTGAGACAATGAAATCAATTTACGTAGCTAATAAGAGCGCAAAAGAGGCTATGGATGAATTGGGATTGTCTACAAAAGATTGGGTAAAAGTTGTTCAAACTACTAATGTTCCGATGGAAGAGTATTCTGCTATTCTAGGTGATATGACAACAAGTTGGAAAGCTTCACCTAAAGAAGCTGCAAGAATGCTTGATAATTTAATGGCAATAGGGAAGGTTGCTGGAACTGGAGTAGGAGCAGTAAGAAATGCAAAAACGCAATTAGATGAATTGGGAGATATATTTAAAACATTGCCTCCATCAATGGCTAGAACATCAGATGAAATAATTAGTTTAATGGAATCATCGGCTAAAATGTCTGGTGTTTTTAAAGAAATGGGAAGTACACAGGAAGAAGCTATAACAAAAGCAAATGCTGTAGCGAAGATGTTTGCAGATCAAGATGTGGCCATAAAAAAAGCTTTAGCTATTGGTGATGAGCGTGCTTTGATAGACAATCCATTGCTTAAATATTTAATGAGGCTTGGTATTGGTTTTGATGACGCTAGAAAAGTTATTTCAACAGGTAGTCGTGATGTAGTTGCTGGTATGAAGATGGTAAATAATGTTTATGCTCGTTTTGGAGATGATATATCACCACAGGTTCAAAGGGCATTATCTGGATTAGGAGGAGCATTAGGAGATGGGGCAGTTGGACTTTCATATTTAGCATCGAATACAGAACAAGGAACTGCTGCATTAGAAAAAATGTCAAAAGTTGCCGTTGATGGGTCTGGTGCGTTGAGAAAATTTGGAAAAGATGCTTATAGTTCTGGTTTAACATTACAAGAAACATATGACCGTGCAAAAGAGGCTTTTGATACTACAATTAGAAGTATAGCTAGGCAAAATGTAAGAGGTCTTGTAAAGAAACAAATTTCTGGAATGAGAGAAGCTGGTTTGGAGCTTAAAGCATTAGGGTCTGATAAAACATGGGGACCATGGATAAATGCTTTATCTCAATTTAAGCAAATGGGTATTGGTGGTTTATTTTCATCTTTGGCTGAATATACAGGTGTTGGAGCTAAGAATGCGGCAAAATTTGGTTCAAAATTTGGATTAATATTTGATACAGTAAAACAATTTGGAAGTGAACTTGCTCCAATAATGCATATGCTTGGAATGGCTGGCCCACTTGCTCCATTGCTTGCTGCTGGAGGTATTGGAGCTTTATTGTTTATGGATAATACTTCTGTAAGAAAAATACTTGGTCCATTTTATAATGTATTTAATGATTTAAAGAATAAAGTTGTTGAATTATGGAATAGATTTTCTTCTACGTTTGTTGGTGTTTGGACATTTCAAATTAAACCTAAAATAGTTGGATTTTGGAAAGAAGATATGAAACCAGCTATGATTAAATTTTGGAAAGAAGATTTTGTTCCTTTTTTGAAAGATTCTGCTCCTATAGTAGGCAGTGCAATGTGGGATGGTATTAAATGGGCTTGGAATAAATTAGGGGAGATTACAGGTGTTAGTGGTCAGGCTGGAGTTGTAGGTGGAGCAATGTTAGCTACATTGGGACCTGGAATGATTGGAGCTGGTACAAGTGCTGGAATAGCTTTTTTAAAAGCTGTAGCTGAACATCCTACTATTGCAGGAGGTACAGGTCTTGTTGCGTTGGCTGCTTATGCTGGGTGGAAAATGGCAGAATCTATATTCGGTCCAAAGTTTATTGCTGGTGCAGTAGCAGAAGCTGGGGTAATAGCTGGTGGAGATGAAGACAAGTTTGGAATGTATAAATTGGCATGGCAGAAAAAACCTGAAGAAATGGCAGGTCAATTAGCTAGATTAAGATCGGCACTTAAAGCAGAGAAGGAAAGTTGGTTTCCAGATAAAGATGATGTTAAAATTCTTGAAAAGGCAATATTTTTATTATCAGATGCTCAAAATGAACTTATTCTTGATAAAACAGAATCAAATGTTGAGAAATATACTTTGGGTGGTAAGACTACAGCAGAGCAATTTATAAATGGTCTGACATCAGGATTAGAAGAAGGTAGGCAATCTGTTGATGATGGACTTGATTTTATAACAGATGGAATGATAGCACATTCTCCTATAAAATCTGGTCCTCTTGCTGGTGAAGGAGAGTCTAACGCTGCATATCGTGGTGGTTATTTTACAATGGAACAATTTGCTCTTGGTATAACTGATAGTACAGATATAATTAAGAGAGCTATTGAAGAGACTCTTAATGATTCGGTTATATTGACTATTGATACGTATGCTCAAAAGATGAAAGAACTTGCAGAACAGAAGATGTTTTTAACATCTATTGCTAAAGCTATGGTTAAAGACCTTGGTGGAAAGATAGAGACTACAGTAGATGCAGATTCAGATATAAATGTGAAAAAGAATTTTGAAGCTGCAATGACTTTGCCAGGACTTGCTAGTGTTGTTTTAGCTGTATCTAATGAAGGAGCTATGACCAGGAAATTATTAAAAAGAATGCTTGACGAAAGTGTAAAACAAACAGTTATCATGAGTGGTGGTAGTACAAGTGTTTCTACTATTGGAGAGCGAACACCACCACCAGTTTGAGGGGTAATATATGGCAAAAGGTGTAGACCCTAATCCGAGAAAGAATTTATTAAAAGCTGGACCGTTTTCATATATGAATTTTATGCCTGAACAATTGATTTATGATAAGGAATTACAAGGATTGGTTAGATTTCGTGCAATGTTTGAAATGCCAAATTGGGATGGTGTTGAAAATGATGAATTTTTATATATTATAAGTAGTTCAGAAGAAAGGCTAGATAAAATTGCTGCTAGATTTTGGGGTATAGATAGACAAGAACTTTATTGGGTTATTGCAGCCAGAAATAGGTTAGATTTGCCAGATGTCGAATTGTACAAAGGACGTTCTATAAAAATTCCATCTAGAAGTTGGATAGATACATATTTATTACCTCAAACACAGGATTATATTGAGAGATGACGATTAGATTTATGGACCCTGTTGCACAGGTGATAATTAAAGATCATGAGAATGGTGAAGAATGGCATTGGGGAACACCATCACATCCCTTTTTGACTTCTCTTTCTATTTCATTAGAAGGGAATATGACTATAGGTGGGATAGTTATAGGTGTTGATATGCCGTATGATTATGCTTTAAAAGCGTTAGATGCTACTGAAACACCATTTAAACAGGGAAATTTGGTTAGATGTAGAATAGGATATGCATCTGGTGGGTGGACTGAGTGGGCTCATGGTGTTCTGCATGCTGGTGGTAAGGGATTATCAATGGGACCAGATGGTTTATCAGGGAGTTTAGAAGTAAATATTATTTCGATAAAACCATCTGGATATACAGTTTCTAATGACATATTAAAAGATGCTGGATATGATGCAGAAAAACTTTTTAGATTATTAGGGAAAGAAATAGGGTGTGAAGTTGAAATAACATCTAATGCTTCAAACAATTTAAATGCTTGGAAGTTGACTGAACCAAAAAGTATATCTTTTAAAAATAAATTTAATTTTTTTTCAGGATTACAAGGGAAGAGTGTATGGGAGATTCTTAGGTATATGTGTATAGAAAATGATTGTTCTTTTTTTATAAAAAAGACAAAAGGAGAAAGAACGATTATTATTTATACTGAAAAAGATTTAACTTCTGGCAATTTGAATGAGAACGATTATATAAATAAATATATATTAAGAGGTATTATTGACCCTTTAAATAATCAATATCCATGTTTTGGTTTTAGTCCTAAATCAGATGAAACAGTATGGTTAAATAGAGTACCTAGTGCTGCTGCAAGTGGTAGTAATGGAATAGGAATAGATTCTGAGACTGCTGAGGATGTTGAGTATGATGTAAAACCTGAAGACCAAGAAGATAAAAGAGATGGGAAACTCGAGAATACGGAACCACAAGATATAAAAGCTTCAGATGGATATGAAAAATACATAATAGATTCATTTAAGAGCGATGGCAAATTAGGTACATTTATGAGTGCCCCCATTTTGCCTTATGGAATAGAAGTATTCAAAAATCAGGTTAGAAAATTTCAACGTCAAGGTGATCCTGGATTTCATATTGAAATATCTACACTTGGTGTTCCTGATGAACAAGTTGGAAATCTTTGTCAATTATGGGGTGCTGGAGTATTATTCAATGGAACATTTTGTATAGAGAAAATGGTTCATTCTTGGAGTCCTGGTACTTGGGATATGACACTTAGTGTATATCGTAGAGGATATAAAGCTGTATCTGGAGAACAGAAAGAATCGGCTGGAGGTCAACTTCCAAAATGATGTGGATTGAATGGCTTAGGAATTATCTCGGAGATGTAACCAGGGGATTAGAACGGTTTTGTGGTAGATATTATGGAGTATATTTAGGAAGAGTCATTGATACGGCAGATCCTGATAATAGAGGTAGAATAAGGGCTACATGTCCAGCGATAAATATGCCTAAAGAAGAAAATGTACCAGCTGGATTTTGGATGTTACCTTGTCTTAATGGGCTTGGTGAGGATGCTGATGGAAAAATGACTGGAATGTTTCATCCTCCGGATGAGGGAACTTTAGTGTGGATTCAATTTGAATTTGGTGACCCAAGAAAACCTTTATATATTGGTGGTTGTTTAACAAAAAGAAAAGTTTCTGATACATTTGATTCTGATGATGCTGAAAATAAAGGGCCATCAAAGAGAGGAATAAGGACCAAGGCAGGTCATTTTTTGAGGTTCAATGATGATCCAGATAAGTTGGAAATTACAATTGCTAGAGGAGATGGTGAAGGAGAGCCAACATCTCAATTCATAAGTATGACTACTGAAGGTCATACATTGATAACTAATAGTAATGGGTCTTCATTATATATGAATGCTGAAGATAATGAAACTACACTTCAGACATTAGATTCTAATGGAAATGTATTATCGATGCTTTTTTTAGGTAATGATAAGATTACTTTGGCAACAAAATCTGGAGGTGCAATAGGTATAGATGGGAAAGATATTGTATTAACAGGTGATAATGTAATAGCTGATGCAAATAAACAATTTTCAGCAAATGCTGGAACAGTAATGCTTGGTAAGGGAGCATCTGAACCAGCGATAAGAGGGAATAAGTTTGCTACTGGTTGGGGAATAATACATCAGCATACATCTACAACACCTGGAAGTCCTACAACTTCAGGTGCAACACCTCCTGTATTGTTATATAATGAATTGAGCGACAAAGTATTTATAAGCTAAGTATATTATGAGTAAATGCAAGATATCATCATTGGCAATTTTAAAATTGGCAATTCCAATTCCTCAGCCACCATTTAGTTTTCCGTCAAAGCCGAAAATACCTGGAGTGCCTAAGATTCCAAATATACCTGGTGTGAACATTACAGTTAAGATTCCTGGTTTGGCGATACCTATTCCACAACCACCATTTAGTATGCCAGTTATACCGAAAATACCTGTGATACCTAATAAACCTAATATTCCAATGAAGAGTATTTCTATTAAATTAGCGATACCGATACCGCAACCTCCATTTGGTATGCCATCAAGACCAAAGGTTCCTGGGTTGCCTAGGTTGCCAGATTGTCCATTGGATTGAGTTGCGAACTCGAGTTCGTTACAATAGGATTGACATATGAGCATTGTAAATACGGTACCTTCTATTGATGATATAGATATTATAAAAACTTTAAAATTTCCGTTTCAACTTGGAAATGTTGGTTTTCCGGAAATGGAATCTCCGGATAGATATAGTTTTTCAAATATCGTTGCGTTAATTTTGACTGGATCAGGAGAACGGGTAATGAATGTTGATTTGGGGGTAAATATTCATGAATTTTTGTTTACAAATATGACACCAATTCAACAGGTTCGTCTATCGAGTATGGTATCAACTGCTATAGAAATTTTTATTCCATGGGTTAATGTTATTAGTGTAATTCCGAGTCAATTAAAGTATGATGATGGTGTGGGTTCTAAAATAACATTTGATATTACTTATTCTGTGGGTGGGCAAGATAGTAGTCAGCAGATAATTTATCCACCCACTGTGCAGGGGTATTGAAATGGCAGAAGATAAATATAATCCATTAGTACAAGACCAAAAATTTTTAAATGAAGTAAAACATGCTGCTCGTGATTTTGTTTCGATTGCGGATGATTTGCTTCGTAGATTAAAAATAGAATATGGTACCGTATATAATGATTATGCAAGTACTTCTCAGGGGATAATGTTGAGAGACCTTGTAGCATGGGCTTATGCTGCTTTAACATGGTACTTGGATAGGACTGCATCAGATTGTTTTTTATCTACAGCAAGGACCAGGAGCGCAGTAGAACGACTTGTAGAACAAATTGCATATAAGATGACACCTGCTTCTCCTGCTGGAACTACGTTGGTTTTGACTTTTCCTGGTGGAACTACATCAGGATTTATAATGAAAGATCGGTGGAGATTTCAAGGACCAAATGGATTAACTTTTGAGTCGTATGCTAAGATAATCCAATCGTCTGCTTTGTCAGAAGGGGCAACAATAAATGTAGATGTAAGACAGGGTGATACTCGTATATTGACTTATACAGCAGATGGGAATAAGAACCAAACATATAGATTAGCTAATGTATCATCAGATCGTTTTTTGGCTGTAGATACTACTGAGGTATGGGTTGATGGTCAATTATGGGAAGAGAAAGATTTTTTAGAGTTTGAAAAAACAAATCATTATGAAATAAGTTATTTGGCTAACCCTCCTATCGTTAGATTTGGGGATGGGTTGGCAGGTAATATTCCTTCAGTTGGTTCAGAAATAAAGATTCGTTTTTTGATTATTGATGGTCAAAAAGGAAATATAAAAAGCAATACAATTAAATCTTCTATTGATACGTTGACTATTAATGGTCAACCTGTTTTATTTGAAGTAAATAATCCATATAGAGCGGTTGGTGGTATAGACCCAGAAAGTGCAGAAAGTGCTAAGAAATTGGCTCCTTCTAGTTTTGCTGCACGTGGGGCAGCAATAACACAAAAAGATTATGAAGCTTTATCGAATAGTTTTGTTGATCCAGCATATGGAGCGGTTGCAAAATCATATGCTGTTAATCCTAGGAGTTATTATAGTGATGCAGTTTTTAATGGATTAGTTGTTGATATTCAGACATTATTGTTGAATTTTTCTTCTACAATTGGGGCAATGGAAGATTCTGTTGTTGCTGATGCTTCTTCATTAACAACAGTTTTGGCATCTATAATAGCATCTACTGATGGATTAGATACACTTAGACAACAGATATATGGATGGTCTGGGGTTGCTAATTCTGGAGCTTCTTCTGCTAGAAATTCTATGAATGAAGCAGCATCAAGGAGTTCTATAGCTGTAAATTTGGCAAATAATGCAATAAATACTGGTAATGATTTGGTTAGTTATATTCAAGGTGGAGGTAGTAATACTGATTATATATTGTCAAATATAAATAGTATGATTGTAGATATAACAGGTGCTCAGCAAGAAACAACACAGACATCTAGTGCTGCTTTATCAGCATCATCTGCAGTTGAGAATGCAATATTACCAAATATTAATAATATTATTGATGCTACAGATGATAGTGGATATGTGGATACATATATTCAGAATATAATTTCTCAGTCTTCTTCATTGTCATCTTTAATAGACAATATTCAAAGTACTTTGTCTTCTATAGATGGAAGTTTTGATTCTTTATATTCACAAGTTTATTCATTGATAATAGATATGCAAAATAGAATAGGTGATTTATTTTCAGATGATTGTTTGTCTAACTATGTACAAGTGCCTATTTTATCTTTTGATTTAGATGGAAATTACACATCTCCATCGATTGGGTTAAGGTTGGCATTACAAGATTATTTAGATGGAATAAAAGAGGTTACTCAAGTTGTTGAGGTTGTTGATGGATATCCTGTTTTAGTTTTGGCTGATATTTCTGTAAAAGTGAAGATTCTTGAATCATATGTTCCGTCTGAAGTTAGAGCTCAAATAGAATCTGTCGTTATAGGATTACTGAAAGGAAGAAATTTTAATCAACCATTATATTTGTCTGATTTATATGATGCGATAACTGAATCTTCTGCTGGAATTGATTTTGTAAATGTTTCTATAACTGGACCAACAGAATATTTATCTGATGGGAATTTAGTTCCAGACCAAAATCAAGTAATAATATTAGGTAATCTTATCATAAAAAATGAAAATAATGAGGTATTATAATGTCAGAAACATTAAGATATAAATCGCCAATTCCGGAATGGTACGCTGACTGGCAATCATGGCAACAAAGATTTGAAGATTATGCAAATGATATAGATTCAAATGTTTTTTCAAACATGGAAGGTATTAAATGTATATTTAATCAACTTCCTAATGCTAGAGTATATGATGATTCTGGAACGTATAAATTTGAAATGCTTTCAGATCTTATTTTGATTTCTAGAACTTATAATATGAAAATAATAGTTGATTCAGCAGATGATTTGGTTTTAATTCCGTATCATTTAATAGGGTTGACTTTTACTCCTGGTGCTGTTGAAGAAGTTACGACTGAATTTGAATTGTTTAATACTGCACCTGTTGATAATGATGTTCATATTTTTGGATATGTTACAGAAAATTATTCGATAAATTGGTTTAATGGTTCAGTTTTTGCTGATGGTGAAAGTTACAGAAGACTATTTTCATTTTTGGCTAGTACTGGTGCAGATACAAATAAAGTTAAGGTGTCAGTTGCTGATACAACAGAAGATTTTCTTACTAATAAAATAACAGCAGGTACTAATATAACACTTAATATACTTAATCCAGGTGGAGATGAGGAAATAGAAATAGTAGCTGCTAGTGGATATTGGAGCAGAAATGCATCTGCTCCACCATATTTGTATCCAACAACAGATACTGATACAGTTAGAGTTGGAGATGGGACAGTTTCAGGTCCTGGTATAGCATCAAAAACATATATCAATACAGGATTGAGATGGGATGTCACTGAGTCACTATCATATAACGATGAAGATAGTATATATTTTGTTGCTGATGGGAATAATGTTGCATCAATTTATTACAATAGTATTACATCAGAACAAGTATTTTCTTTTGTTGATGAAGCTACAAATGATAATGCAGCAATAAGAAAAAGAATGGTACCAGGTGCTGTATCAGATTTAGTTGTTTTTAATATTGAAGCAGAAGGAGGAGTAAATACAGATGGTTCTCAGTTGATTTTAAAATCAATGACTAATGATGATACATATAATCTTCAGACTTCTGTTGTTGAAATTGAAAGTATTGCTTCAGGGTTAGATGCTCTTTCTGTATTGAAGGCAAGTACTGGTGTTGCTGCAACATCTGGTACTGCTGAAGTTCAAATTTTAGCAGAGGGATATAAGAAAGTAAATTGTTTGATTAGAGCACAAGATTTGGCTGCAAATGATACAACTTCTTTAGTTATTTTATCTGATGGTGGGATACAATCAAATATTTCGATTAAAGCAGAAGGAACTACTATATCAAATGCAGAATTTGGTACAGATCCAAGTACTGGTTATGCATATACTGATTTGTTTGCTATATCAACAGATTCATTATCAAGTATGGAGATAATTTCACAATCTGGTGGTGGTGGAAATATTGATGCTGAACTTGATATAAAGGCATTAAATAATGGTGCAGATGCATATGATGATGCAACTGTAGTTGTTAGAAGTTATGCTGCTACTGGTTATGCATCTGTAATAATTGGTTCTCCAACTACTGAGGATGTTATATTATCTGTAAGTGATTCTGTATTTTTTAAATTTGCAGATGTAGATAAACTAGAGGTTTATCATTCTACTGATACAGTAGTATTTAGTACATTTGAACCAGATGATACTTTATCTGTATTAGAATTTAGTCATAAGAAATATGCTGGAACAAGTGAAGCTGCGATTGAATTTAATGTTATTGGTGATACTGGAACAGGTGGGTCTAGATTTACTATAAATAGTTATAATTATGAAACTACAGATAAAGCAGATATTGAGATTTATGCTAGTGGTGGTACTCCAAAAATTGATATTGTAGCAACTTCTACAGGTAGCGGATTAGCAGAAGCAAATTTATATGCTGATGGTAATGTAACTGGAGATGGTGAAGTTGATATATTGGCGACAAGTGCAGCATCTAATGCTACTGTTTATATTGCCGCAGAGGGAGGTGTTATTGGAATAGTGTACGTTGGATCGATATCAACAGATATAGTTGCTTTTACTGATGTATCTTCATCTGCTATTCATGGTGTATGGTCTGAAGATGCAATTCCTTTTTCTACTTCACCATCAGAATGGACAATGTACAATTCAAATTTTGGTGAAGTATCATTATTGGCTGCATTAAATGTGGCATATACTTCTGGTGGTGGTAGTGTATCTGAGCCTGCTGGACAGATTGTATATGGTACAGGAACTGGTGTTGATTCTTCTTCTATATTTATGTGGGATACTGTAAATAGTGTTTTTATAGTAGGTCATAATGGTACTAGACAGGCAACATCTTTAGATAGTAAGGCTGAAATTCAAGATGGAATAACATCAGGTAAGTGGACAAGTACCTTGTTAGATTCATCAACTTTATCATTTCTTAGAAGTTATAATGTTTCTGTGGGTTCTCATACTGCTGTTCCTACAGGTGGTTATCTTGGTGAGATTGATTTTTATGGATCTACAGGAAGTGCATGGGCTGAAGGTGCTCGCATTGTAGTTTCTGCTGCTAGTACTTTTTCTGGAACAAATTCTGGGTCTGATTTAAGTTTTTATATAACAGAAAAAACCACTACTACTCCAGCATTGGTTATGCGTCTTGATTCTAATGGATATCTTTCGATTACGGATTCATCTTCTGTTGAAGCAACGGCTGCACTTGAGATATTTGGTAATGGAGATAATACATATGATAATATACTAGCTTTGTCGTTTTTTAGTAATTATACAGGTGAACGACCGATGGTTAGGATAAGAAAATCTCAGACTGATACTATTGGGAATCATAGTGCTGTTTCTAATGGGTCAGCTTTAGGACAGATGAGTTTTGAAGCATCAAATGGAACATCATTTGAAAGTGCTGTTGAACTTAGGGTTGTTGCTACAAGTGCATGGTCTGGGTCATCAGAAGGAGCAAGATTAGAATTATGGCAATCTCTTGCTGGAGATACTGGTATTGAAAAATCGGTTGTAATTTACAGAGGTGATGAATTATTAACACCAGGTGGATATTCAACAGTACACATGCATATAGGTGATGATGGTGATCATGAATCACTTGCTGTAAGAGCTAATAATTTATTTGTATTTCAAGATGTTAATACTTTAGATGATTCTTATATGGGTGGTAATATTGTTGTTGGTGGTGGAAATGATTTTGATGGATCATATTTATCTAATTCTATAGTTGTTGGTGATTCTAATAGTTTCACTACTTGTTCAAATTTGATTTATAGAGGAAGTTCTAATACTATATCATCAGTTTATGATTCATTATTATTGTTAACTAGTACGGATCCAAGTAATGTTACAAAATCTATTGCTGTTTGTACTAGTTCTACATTTCAAAACTGTAGTGATACAATTGTTGTTGGTTATGCGCATACTTGTAAAAATAGTAGTTATAGTCTTATGACAGGTTATGAGTGTTATAGTGATTCGCATCTTGGTGTAGTTGTTAGAGGACAAAGGTCAAAGGCTGATTTTGATTATGGTGAATTTTTTACAGCTGGAAGACTTGATGGTTCTACATTAGGTAGTTCTCAAGCATTTAAAGCTATTCCAATGATGTATAGAACTACTGGTACTACACCAACGGTTCTTACTACTACTGGTTCTGGAACTACTTCTCCTTTAGTGATAGAAGAAGGATATCTATATTGTTTTGAATGTCGTTTAGTTGGTACAGCGCATGGGGCTACTGTTGATGCAATTGAGATTTGGGTTTGGGATGTTGAGGTGTGGAGGAATTCTGTTAATGATATACAATTTCATGAAACAGAGAGATATCATATTGCTTTAAGTGGTGGAGTTGGGAATGCAAGTTGGCAAAAAAATAATACGGACCATACATTAGAACTTGAGGTTCAAGGTACAGGTAGTGAAATTTTTGAAGTTGATTGGTTTGCTCATATATGGGGAGGGGTAAAAGTCCAGACTACTTATGATGAAATATATGGTGGGTAGTAATAATATGAGAGGTATTTGATGAATATATATTATATAAATTTAGATCGTTCAGAAGATAGAAGAGAAAAAATGGAGAAATCTTTTGAGCATGAAAAATTAATAAGAATATCCGCTATAGATGGTATGGAATGGGCTATTGAAGATACATTTGATAATAGAGGGTTTCCTGTATGGAATTTAGAATATCGTGATAAATTTGTTAACGAAGAGATATTGTTTGAAAATAGTATTCTTCCACCGACCCATGTTGCGTGTAATTTGAGCCATAGAAAAGCTATTAAGGAATTTTTAAATACTGATGATGAATGGGCTGTTATTATGGAGGATGATGTTGAACCATATGGAAAATTATTGAGAAATGGTGGAATAATTGAAGATTATTTAACTATTTATGATGGATTAGATGTGTTTTATTTATGTGGAACTAGACCTGATAGAAGAATTTGTGTTTTTAATGATGGTCAAATAAGAAAAATAAGAACATTAATGGGATATTGTTTGTCTAGAAAAGCTGCTGAATTATTTTTGAATTCAACTGTTCCTATGATGTGGCTTTCGGACCATCAGTTTCCAATTTGTTGTTTTGAAAGTTTATCAGGTATCATAGGTAATGGTATAGCAAAGGATCGGAAAATTGTTTTTAAAAACAAGGTATTATTTAAAGATAGGAAAGATGAAGAAGGTAATATTATAAGAAATGAAAAAATTAATATTTCTTTTGAAATGCCAGATAGACACAAGATTAGGTCTATAGGGTCTATATTGCCAGATGGTATTGAAAGTAAAGATAAAATAAAGGCTTTTGCTGATAATAGATATGGGTTGATAAGACATTCTGTTTTGTCTAAAAAATCGTTGCTTGGTCATAATGGTGAATGCGGAAGTGTATTTGATAATGGAAGAAAAAGAAAGGTTTTACAATGGATATAAGATATGCTGATATTGATGAATTATTGAAAGTTTTTAAGAAACTTGCTGCTACTATAGAAGTAATTCCACGCTGGGAAATTGCAAAAAGGATGAAAGTATTAAAATCTATAATGGAACCTGTTAATGAAGCAAGAAATTTGCCTGAATCAATAAAGGAATACAATACTAAACAGGAAAGGATATTTGAAAAATATGGTACGCCAGTACCTGCTCAAAATGGAGGAATAGGATATAGAATTGATGATTGGGGTCCTGTTAATGATGATATTTTAAAATTAAAAGAAGAAAATAAAGAAATTTTAGAACAGGAAATTAAAAGAAGAAAAGACATTGAATTTTTGCTTAATAAAGAGATTTCAGTTGATATTGAACCTATTGATTATGAATGGTGTGGGGAATTAATTAATGGGAATGACCTTGTTATGCTAATGGAATTTAATCTTGTTAATGACCCAAAAGATGATGAAGAAATTGAATCTGATAATGAAGCGAAGATTAGAAATATTAGAAATCAAAAAAAAAGATCTAGGAAGAAATGATTTCGTTATAAAAAGGAAGTAAAATATGGCCTTATTTTCTAGTACTATTAATAGTTCGAATATAAAATTTCGTTTTGCTGAAAAATATTCAAGTAGTGCGGCAAATATTCAGACGGGTATAAATCTTCCTGGAGTTTATCGTGGTGCAGAGATTTTGGAATCTGCTGGTGGTGCAGATACTTCTTTTAGAATTGCTGTTGGACCTGAGAATGATTCGTTGATTCTTCATCAAAATACAACTAATGGAATAGCTACAGTTGTGAGGATTGAATCATCTGTAATTATGGATATGAGTGCGCAATCATGGCCGATTCCTTCAGATATAGAATGGGTCGTTTATATGGTTGTTGATTATGAAGATAATGTAGTTACGACAGGTTCATTTGCGGTTGATATTCCAGTTAATGTTCCAACTGATGCTGTTATACTTGCTCATATATTTATGGAGTCTGGTGATACAAGTATACTTCAATCTAGGATTAGAATTGATGGTAGTTATAGAGATAAAGTGCTTGGCAAAAAAGGTATACTTATAAGGCGAAAAATTGAAAAAACTACTAGTAGTGCAACAAGGTTTCAACTTACAGGTAGGATATCATTTGTTGATAAAACGTATAATTGGTCTGGTAAGGTAAAGTTTTTGAGTGGAATTAGTTCAGATTTAGTTTTGGTTGGAAGCAATGGTGGTGAGATATCTGCTGGGTCATGGTATACACAAGAAACTGGTGGTAGTGCAATAACATTATCAGATTTGGATGAAGATGGTTGTTATACTAATCCATGGATTTCTATGTCATTTTTTGATGTTTCTGAATCTAGTTGGACTGGAACGTTTGCCGTTGTTTATTGGGAATTTGTAGAGTTTGAAGACTTTGATACTGATAATGCTATTGCTACAGATGTAAATTCACATGCAAATAGTGTTTATTGTAAACAAAATACGACATATGCTGATGCACAATTACCTTATGGTTCATTAACTAGTCAGATTAGTAGTTTATTATATCATATACAACAGAGGATTAAGAATATTCATCCAGATTCTGTTTCAAGTACATGGATTTTATTATGGAGGTCAAATAATGTTATATTTGATACTAATGTAGATAAGTATACCACATCAGTTTATTTTTCAAGTGAAGGTCTTCTTGTATGCAAAGGTGGGTATATAAGTGGTAGCACTGATTTTAAAACTAATGAATCTGGTCATTGTACAGTTATTTTTATAGATGATGACAAAATTTATAAGATGGTAAAATCATTTAGTGGTGCTGGAACTTCAGATATACGTTATGATGAGGCATGGGATTCTTGGGATAGATATTCATCTGGACTTAATAGATTTGGTACAAGTAATATTCAACGTCTTTTTGAGTTTGTTGAATGGGGTACTGCAGTTATGGATGCTTTGCCTGATGAAAGTGGGAGAGATTTTCGTTTAGAAATTCTTCGTTTGGCAGAACATATTCGTGTTTATTATACGAATCCTGATGATGGTGCATCCTTTGAAATTGCATGTGGTTGTTATTGGGATAATTCAGCTAGTTTATGGAGAAGAGTAGGGACACAAGCATTTAATAGTATATTATATTCTTTTAGTAGGTCTGGGTTTGTTCTTTTTAATAAAGATCGTAATGATGCAAATTGGACAACTGGTTGGAGTTCAACGGATTTTTCTGCATCATGGTCATTTTCAGAAGACACGGCTTTTTCACCGATTAAATTAGTTGGTTCAATAAAAGAGGAATGGGATGTAGATTTTAAAGTTGTTTTATCAGATGATTTGATAAAGGCAATGGGAAGATATTCAGGATGGGAAGGTGTTGAGAGAGGAAGGAAGCTTTTTTATAGAGGTGAAAGATTAATTGTACCTTCAACTGGTGATTTTTCAGTAGTAAAGAAAAGTGGTCTTAATGCAGATATAGTAGTAAGCGCTCCTACTAGTTGGGGATTTACTGCTGGAGGTCTTATATATTTAGTTGATTCTTTGGAGGGTGCAGTTATTTATGAACTTCAAACTGATAGAATAAAACTTATTGGATGGAATTTAGGAATAGATCCTGGTTCTCATATTTGTTTGAGAGGTGATGGTGTTTATAAATCATGGTTAGTTAAAGAAGTTTATCAATTAGGTGGTGCAACAAATAATACATCATGTATAGTAGAAACAAATAGTGGACTTGATAACGTTCCTACTTCTATAGGTACAAAAAAAGCATATTATGTTTCTAATGAAGACCTAGGAAGTGAAGTAACAGCTGTTTATACTATAAAATTATTTGGATGATAAAACATGACAACACCTTTGAATTATTCTAGTGGAACCGGTTTTTTTGGTAAAGGATACTGGGGAAGAAAAGTATTTTGGTTAAATGTACCATCTCAATGGAGGAATTTAGACCAATATAATTATTTACAAATGTTGCTTAATACATGGGGGGATTTAGGTGAGGATTTACTTGAGAATATTTATATTTTACCAAAACAGAGAGACCCATATGAAGTTAGGACATTAAATACTAAGGTAAGATGGTTTTATGTAACAGAAGTATTTAATTACAATGATGCAGACAAAGGTAATGTTATTAGATTAATAGGTGAGAAAAATTCAGATAGATTACCAGGTTCTGATTTGTCATCAGCACCAAGTACTGATGAAGATATAATGTTAGAGCAATTTCCTTGGTATCCATATGAACCATTGGCAGATGTTGGTAGATTTTGGCAATTAAGATGGAATGATGCTAAGTATGAAGTTGTAAATGTTCGTGCTAGGAATTTTGACCAACCTGAAATATACGACCAGTATAATTCGTTAGCTAATGAAATATGGGTAAAAGGTGGTGATTTAACCTTATTATTCGATTATTTGACAGACCGTATATGGGATAGGTCGATAGATGATGACCCTATTCAAGGGACTGTTGATATAGGTATAACAGATGGTTCACAAAGACCAAAGGTTCAGTTGCCAATTACACCAGTTAGGCTTGAAAACAGATGGTCAAGCCTTGTTCCTCCATCTACATTAATTGAGGCATCTACATTAAGAATTTATATTCCACTTGAAGGTGGTGGGACAAGAATTCTTTATGATTTACCTATGAATGAAAATATAGGTACTCTTAGGTCAGATAGTGGTGGAATAATAACTAGTACAGTTGTTGGTAATGTAAATTATTTATCTGGTGAAATAGATTTTGATTTATCTGTATTGGCTGAATTTTCATCACAGACAGCATTAAGCATAAAAGCAAAATATCAAGTTAGAGGGTATTTTATGAAGTTTAATGCACCCCCAAATATTAATTATTTGGCACAAGATTATGGATTTAAGAATGATGAAAATGATCCAGAAGAAGTACAAAGGTCAGTTATTGCAAATATAACAAAATTTTGGGGACTTAAATCTACTCAAGATTCATATCGAATTAGAGGAGAAATAAGTCTTTTTGAAGTCTATATGCAAGGTTTATACAAGATTTGTAGTGCTAACCTTGCAGCAAAATTGCCAAGTGGAAGTGTTTATGAAATAGGGTCAGGTCCAACTTTTTATACTGATGTAAGACCTATATTTATACGATATGATCATATATCTTCTGATGAGCTTTTCTATGATTATAATTCTGGAAGTCCAACATGGATACCGGTTGTAGATAATATATTAATTGCAATTGATGAATCTAGATGGGATGGTATGACGATAGGGCAGGCATATGCTGTAGATGTGACTCAGGGATATTATGCTCCAATATCAGAGGTTAATGCAGTTCTACGTGGGCCTGCAATTATTCAATCTGTTACACAGATTAGTAATGAAGAGCTTGAGGAAAGAAGGTGGGAGAATGGATATAGATATGAAATAGAAATGCGTAGATGTCAATATGATGCATTTAATATGATATTAAATTTGGATGGAATACAGAATCCAGAATTGTTTGCATTATCTGTGTATGAATATAATGCTGTTGGTCCACAATGGGGTATACCTCCAAATGTAAATGATATTTATTATTATATAGACCGTGAAGAATCTGCTTGGACATGGTCTTCTTCTCCATCGTCAGATACAAAAGAGGATATAGGAATCTGGACTGTTGATATTAGATTTGGAGTTGGTGTTTCTTCTCCTTTACAAGTATCTGATGATATTGCTGTTAGATATTTACCATTATCTGATAATATTGATTGTTGTTATTGTAGAGCTAGTAGTATGCGTGGTCAAATTAATGTTATTGAAGAAGCATATGATTTTTATGATACATACGAAAAAATAGAACATGCAATTACTAGGTTGAAAACAAAAATAAATGATATTATTCCTATACATACTAGAGTTATTCAATGGGAAGTTACCAGGCGTTTTCATGAACAATTTTATGGTGTTGAAAATGGTGCTACAGTTATTCATACATTAACTGGAGAGCAATTTTTAGATAATACAAGGGTTTTATTATCAGTTCAATATCGTGGAGATAGTGATTCTTTAGTATTGAATACTGATTTAGATTTTCGTTTATATAGTGAGGATACTGGTATTGTTTGGGAATTAACAAATTGGAATCCTGCTATACCTGCTGGAGATAATGAAACATGGGTGGAAGTTATTACAGATGAAGAAATTATTCTTCCTAGTGACCCATCAGATCCAGGACCACCTATTGTTCCTTTTTATGTATCTGTTCGTGCAATTGCTGGGTCTGCATCATCATATGGAGATGTTAAGTGGACATTTAAGGTGACAACTGAGGAGTGATTTATGCCGATAGGATTAATTACTGGTATTATAGATGCGATAATGAATGGACCAGAGGGTGGTCAGTATGCATCTTTAACAATTGCTGGTGTAGATCCAACTGACCCATCTAAAATATATAAAGCCGGAATAGATCCAGGAGATGATTTTGATTTTAGTGAAAGAGCACTTCAGTATTGGCCAGAAACTATACAGGATAGTATTGATATTGGATGGTCATTGAGAGATGTTGGAGGGGCATCTCATGCTCTTGCTCAATGGACATCAAACAATGGTAGAACAATTAGTTTTGATGTTCAATTATCTAGATTTATGATGCCTGTAAAAACTAGGTCAGCTAAAGAACAATTTTTATCATATTCAGATCCTGGTTCGAATCGATTAGAAGAACGCGATAATAGACCATATAATGTTGATATTAAAGAACAAGTTCATTTTTTAAGAGGTTTTTGTTATCCAACATATAAAAGTATTGAGAATATAAAAATAGCTTTTCCTCCTCCTGTAATGATTTTGAATATTCCTAATTTTGGTTTAAATGAGGCTGGTGGTGATGCGATTTTTTGTATAATGACAGGATGCGATGTTACTTATACATTGGCATTTCGTGATGGAACACCAAGGAGAGCAACTGTATCAATTACATTGAGACAAATTGTTCAAACAGCAAAAGGAATTATGTTTAAAGGATTCAAAGAGGCTCCTTCTAAATATTCTTTTGATGACAATGAAGAACTTGGTAAAAGTGCTGGTAGAGAAATTAATGGTATAGATCCATCGATGGTAAGATGAAGGTATAAAATAGATGGTTATGAAAGCTAAACATAGTAATAAGTTACAAAAAGGAGATGTTATAGAGCATATTGATATTGATAGTATGGATGGAATTGTTATGGTGTTATTCCCTGTTGAGACATGGCATAAAGTTCAGGAGATATCCAAAAAAGTTGGGATTGAAACTGGTGCTGTTATATCTGTAGCATTGGAATTGATGGAAGATAAAATATTGAAAAATGAGAAAAGTGATGGGTAATATAAAGAAATTTTTTGCTACAAAATTATTATGGAGGAGAAGAGGATTAGGATTTATACCTAATCCATATGATAAAAGAGATTTTGTTTATGATTATAAAAATAAAGGTGACGTTTTTCCTGAGACATCATCTCTTGAATTATATTCAGAAGTTGTTGACCAATTGAATACTTCTTCATGTGTTGGGAATGCATTAGCTGGTGCTATAAGAATTCTTGAAAATAAAAAGCAACATGAAAAAAATAATTATAAATATTCTTATCCGTCAAGAATGTTTTTATATTGGAATTCAAGAGCTTTACATGATGTTATTCCCTTAAAAGACGATGGTACATATATAAGGACATGTTGTAAAGGATTAATGAAATATGGCGTTCCTGATGAGATTGATTGGCCATTTATAAAAAATAAAGTTAACAGAAAACCTATATTTAATACTTGGATGAGAGCTGATGCTAGGAAAGGTGGAGAATATTTTGCTATTTTTGATTCAGGTAAATATAGAATTAATGCTATAATGACAGCAATTTGTGATGGTTATCCTGTGATTTTTGGTACACAGATTTCTGATTCTTTTATGTCTCCAATTGGTGATACTGTAATTTATAAACCAAAATTTTCAGATGTAATTGTTGGTAATCATTGTATGGTTATTGTTGGGTATAGAGTGGTTTCAAGTAATATACAGTTTAGGGTGATGAATAGTTGGGGTAAATATTGGAGAGATTATGGTTATTGTTGGTTAGATTCTGATTATGTTGCATCGAGTAAAAGCAGAGATTTTACTATTATTAAAGGATGGATGAATTTAGGATGAAAGTGTTTATTTTTATTGCTTCGATGATGTTTGTATCTTGGTGTAAGCCAAGTCCTATTGTTCCAGAACCTGGAGAAATAGATAGTGACATTGATACGTTTAATCTTGTTCCAGAAGCTTTTGATAGTGATGAGAGAAAGGATAAGACACCTTGTGAGAGAGCGTGTGATAATTTAAGAAGTATGGGTTGTGATGGCTCTGAGGGGTCTCCAGGACCAGATGAGGAGTTTGGTAATAGTGATGATGTGGCTTGTGAAGATGTTTGCGAAAGGATAATGGATGAAGGTGATTTTTCTATAGAACCTGAGTGTGTTGCTAAGGCAAAAAGTTGTGAAGAAGCAGATGAATGTGGGAAATGAAAACAGGAAAAATTGAATTTATACAATCATGTAGATTTGTGTTGGTAATTTCAGGTAAGGAATATGGTGTGTCAAGGATATCTGGAATTGGCATAGGACACGGAATGGAAAAAGGAGGATGTATATGTAATAATGTTATAATTGAATCAGCAATGAAGAAAGATGAAGAAGGTAATCTTTTTAATTCATTATTTTATGTTTTTAAAGAATACTTTAATGGTAATAATTTTGATATAAAATTGTATTTTATTAATATAGATGGTGGTAAAGAAAATTTTTCATTTTTATTACAAGGTTGTAAAATGTTAAATTATTTTGTTAATGATATTGATTCTGCTTGTAATGGTTGTTTTTTAGAAAGTATTGAAGTTATTCCTAGGGATTTGATATTAAGTAATGAATAGCGAACTCGAGTTCGCAAGAAGGAGGATGAGATGAAATTTTTTGTATTGTTGGTATTAGTTTTGTCGTTATTTGGATGCAACAAAACAGTTGTTAGGGATGCAGCTACTTACAAAGAGGAATTAGATTTTTTTGATGCTGCATCAGAAGAAGTGGTAACAAATGGAAAGGCGTTGATAACGAAAACATGTGAATGTGCAGAAATTGAAGGTGTAAAAGGATTTACAACTGCTGAATGTCAAAATCTTGCTGAAACTGTGCTTGTATTAGAGGCAAGAGTTAAGTATCATACTAATATGATGAGGTTTAACAGTGGCTTGACAGAAGAACGGCCATCAGAAGAACTTCCAGTAGTTCCTAATGTAAATACGTTGTGCAAGTAAGTTGAAAATGGAGAAATAAAATGGATAAATTTGAAGAGTTAATAAAAAGTATTATTAGAACATTAGGTGTTACTGGTGTTGTTGAGCTTGAAAAAGCACTTGATGATCTAAGGAATGAAGCAGATAAGCCATGGCAAAAGGCTATATTAAATATGGCTTGTGATTTACTTGCTAAACATGGTATTGACGGGATTAAGATGATTGAGTCATTAGTTGACAAGATTATTGATGGTGAAATACCAGATTTATCATTTGCTTCTTTAAAAGATCGTTCTGATTATTTGGCAGCAATTCAAAATATGGAAGCTGATGATAAGAAGAATGTAAAAGATTTTTTTAGAAAAATTGGCAACAGTCTTGGTATCATTGTTAAAGCAATTGTATCTGGTATCCTAGGTTCTATTTGACTATAACCATAGTTGTCTGTTACAAATAGTTGATAGTTGTTGTTTCACCAAAGGAGGCTAAAATGCCAGTAGGTGTTATAAAAGGACCAGAGTCTGAGGCTATATGGAAGAGAGCTAAAGAAGCAGCTCAAGAACAATATCCCGATTTGAAAAGAAAAGACAAGAATAGATTTTATGCTATTGTGATGACTATTTACAAGAATATGTGCACAAAACATAATTGTACACCTAAATCAGAATCTGATATGTCTATGATTTTGAACAGAATAGAGCTTTTTGAATCATACTCGGAAGAATCTAAGGAAAAAATTTTACCTAAGAATTATGTTGGTTGGCAATTACAAGAGCCTTTGAGTGAAGAAGAAAAGAAGATAACATCTAATGCTGTTAAGGATTTAAATAATGGCATGAGAGATGGAATGCGTGAATTAAAGAAATGGATGGAGAGTGCCAATATAGATATTAGTAAAAATGGTATATCAGAAGCAGGAGAAAAATTGTCAGAAGTTTGGGGTAAGTATATTAAGCCTGTTATTGAAAATGAGAAATATAAAAGTACTGGCATAAATGATGCAGAGCCAATTTATGAAGCTGGTCAAAGATTGATTGATTTTATAAAAGAATATTATGGTTTAACTGGATGGACTAGTTTAGGTGATTTTATCAATTGAGGGATAATAGGATGAGTCTTAGAGAATTAGCTGAATCAATTGATATTATATCTGAAAGTGCTGTTATTGAAAATGCTAAAACAAAAGGCATTGAGTATGGATATGCTATTAATTTTTTTGTTAAAGGAATATTACCTGATGGTTCGTCATGGGGTAAACCATTAGATTTAGGTTTTAGATATAATAATGACCCATATGTTAGTAGAGAAAGCATAAAAGATATAGATAATGGTAAGTTATATACGGCTCGTATTCGTTTTGCACCAGGGTCTAATGGTGGGTCAGGGATATCAATTGATTCATTTGCTTCTAATTATTTTTTTAATATGATTGGTACTGAACCTAAAATTATTAAGGTTATTGGTAAAGTTTTTAATGAAATTGCAAAGAAGAAATCTAGAAGTTTAAACGATTCGTTAATAAAGTGGTTGAAAGACCAAGATAGTTTTTTGTATCATATTGTAGGATGGGAAAATAGAGATAAATATAAAATTGATGATATAATGTTTAAATCTATTAGGTATGAAGATTCCATGATTGATCCTACAAGAAGTAAATGGCCATCAAGCAAAATAGAAATTTGGATTCCTGTTACTACAGATGTGATTGTAAATTTGAAAGACAAGTAAGGTGATTTGCATGAAAGATTTATTAGAAAGAATTGAAGCAAAATGGTATAAAGATGCAAAAAAAGCTGATAGAAAAGTTAAAGATGTATATTTTAATTTGGAAAGAATAGAAAAACAAGTTGGAATTATAAGAAGAACTATGGACCGTCAAAAACAATTTCCAGGCAAGAAAGATACTATGGCTGCTGTTGAAGATAGTGGTTCAAATGCAATGATGATGATAGAGTTTGCTAAAGATGTTTTAAACGACATTGTTGAGATAAATAGGTATAATGTTAGTAGTAGATAATTTGAAAGATAAAATTTTTGGAGGAAATAAATGACTTTATCCGTTAGTGACCAAGTTCCACCAGTAGGAACTAAATTGATAGTTAATGATGATGCTGATGAAACGTCTAATAATTCTGTAACTGGTGCAGCAGGCAGTATTTATCAGCTTGAAATTGATAATACGAACAATTCTGATAATCCTGCTTACTTGAAAATATATGACAATGCATCACCAGTTGTTGGGACAACAGCACCTGATTTTATTTTTAAGGCAGCGATTAGCCAAACTATGTCTCTAGCTGTTCCAAGTGGATTACCTTTTAATAATCTTTCATTTGCTGTAGTAGTATCTGGTGGAACAGCGGGTACTACTGGACCGACAAATCCAGTTATTGTAAGAATGGTTACATCATAA
>CAYUTF010000016.1:0-11295 GCA_964447495.1 uncultured archaeon | reverse complement strand
AAACGAACTCGAGTTCGTACCAAGGAGGATATTAAAAATGGGATGCAAGAAAAAAGGCAAGGGCGGAAAGAAAAAGAAATAAGTGTTTCACGTGAAACATTGAATATTAAGAGAGGAAGCAATGGATATATTTGAAAAAAAATGGTCTGCCGATGTTCCCATAAAATGGGAACCACCAGAAGGGTTTTTTGAGCAAAGTGCAGAAAAAATTGCTTCTGGATTAAAAGCAGCATCGGATGATTTACAAACAGCTATGGGTAGATTGAATTTTTATATCAATAGAGCTGGTAAAAATTTAAGTGATGAAGACAGAAGTAAGCTTGAGTCTGCAAAGAAAAAATTGAGCAAGATGTATGAAGATTCAGCACCAAGAATGAGTGATATTTTAGAGCGAATCGAGGAAAGCAAAGATAAATATTCAGTTAATATGGTAAAAGGAGCCATAAAAGATATTGAAAAGTTATTGAACAAATACGCTTCAATGAGTGAGTTTAATAGTGAAGATTTGAAAAAACTTATTTATGGATTATTGATAAAAACATCTTATATAAGTGATGAGTTAAGTATTTTGTTGTCATCTGGTAAGGATAAGAATAAATTTAAGAAAATTTCGAGTGATATTAAAAGTACAGCATTTGAAATAAAATAAAATAAAAAAACAAAGCAATTTAATATACAATTGCTAAAAGGAGGACAAAATGTCAGAAGTGCCGACAGGAAAAGAATTAAGAGTCGAGAAAGCTACCCCTTATGCTTCTCAAGTAATGAATGATTCCACCTATCCAGGGAAGTATGTGGATGATGCGTTGGACGGTGTACAGACAACAATAGGTTGTAGACTACGGACTGTTGTTGAAGATTTAGACCTTGTGTTAGTTGGTAAGGATGAGAAATCAGCTGCTTTGGGTGGGTCTGTATCTGATTATTGGGTTCCAGCGTTTGCTATAGTTAAGCTTAAATCAACTACTGGGTCTGCACCTGCTACACCAGCACAAATTTCAATAGGAACAGCATCTGCAGGTGTTCAAGTAATTGGTGCTACTGCCCTTACTGGTCTAACTACAGTAGGAGGTACGTTTATGATTTCTTTCACTGGAGCAAAAGTTGCAATTACTGCTAATTCTACAATTTATGTAAAGGTTACTACTGCTGAAAGCACTGCTACTACAGCAGTTGCTGATATTTATGTCTACGGTGAAATCCTCTAATCTTCTTTTTTGTATGAAAAAAGGTAAATAAAGTACGCAATTTTTTCTATTTGAAATCATTGGGTTTTTTAAGGTACGCAATTTTTTCACGCAAAAAGTATTCATTCTGAAAAAAGTATACAGCAAAAAAACTAATAATTTCGCGTTTTGAAAGTTGGCATGCGTAATGCAACCTATTGTTGGCAGTTGCTGACGAAAGGATGAGAAAGATGAAAATTGATTTAAGTGGAAGAAATTTGCGAGGGGCCATCTTGGAAGGGGCCAAACTGGAATGCGCCAACTTCGAAGAGGCCAATCTCGAAGGAGCCAATTTCGAAGGGGCCAACCTAAAATTGGCCAACTTTAAAGATGCCTTCCTCGAAGGGGCAAATCTCAAAGGGGCCAACCTCGAATGGGCAGATCTTGAAAGGGCAGATCTTGAAGGGGCTAACCTCGAAGGGGCCAACTTCAAAGGGGCCAATCTCAAAAGTGCCATCCTAAGAGGGGTCAACCTCGAAGGGGCCAACCTCGAAGGGGCCAAACTGGAATGGGCTTACCTCGAAGGAGCCAATCTCAAAGGGGCCAACTTCGAAGGGGCCAAACTGGAATGGGCTAACCTCGAAGGGGCTAACCTCGAAGGGGCTAACCTCGAAGGGGCCAACTTCGAAGGGGCCATCCTAAGAGGGGTCAACCTCGAAGGGGATAACCTCGAAGGGGCTTACCTTGAAGGGGCTTACCTTGAATAGGTAGAACCGACCCCCCCCCGCTCGTCACTCTGTGGCGGGCGGGTTGGCACGCGTAATGCAACCTATTGTTGGCAGTTGCAGACGAAAGGATAAATTATGAGTTATCAAAAAGGCGTTACGATATATTGTGACAATTTTATTGGCGAAGAAGAGAATCAGTGTTGTGCTTGTATTTCGACACCGTATTCTGATGTTAGGGGGGCGAGGTCATTTGCTAAAAAAAATGGATGGAAATGTGATGGAGAGTGGGATTATTGTCCACTCTGTAAGGAAGAACTAGAGAAAGACAATAACTAATATGGAAAAAAAGTATGAATGCATATTTTGTGGAGAAAAGATTTCAGAAGGATTTTTTTGTTCAGAGCAGTGCAAGAATTTAGCCATTTCTGAGGCTGAAGAGATAGACAAGTCTATAGAGTTTCTTTTTGGAAAAAAATCAAATTATTGTCAAAAAAAGCTCAATAGTATGTTGACAAACCATTTTTAAGGTTTTAAAATCAGTATAGATATTCAACAAGATGTTGAGGATGATACGTGGGAGACAATTATGGTTATAAAAAATAAATTTTCGAAACGTTGTGAATGTTGTGGAGAGCAAGTTGGCGTGGGTGACGGGTTTGCCTTTGTTAAAAATGGTACTTGGCATACAGTTTGCAAATCAACAGCTTGTCATCGAAAACTTGGCGTAAGTATGGACCAGAATAGAGATAATGTCCGTAAATTGACCGAGGATGGCAAGGTCATCATGGGGTATGACAAAAATGCTATTACGTTGCTCAGGTCTATGCCTGGGGCTCGATGGAATCCAGACGAAAAGCACTGGATAGTGAGTGTCAAGACTGAGGATTTGGACAGAGTTATCGAGATTGCTGACCAATTAAAACTCGATGTTCCTGATAGTATAAGGAATCGTGCTTCAGTCGGTACTGTAGATAGTCAAGAGGCTGAAAAACGAGCTGAACGTGTCAGGGTTGACGGAAGTCCTCTTTATGATTTTCAGCGTGATGGAGTTAGATTTCTTGCTCTCCATAATCATGCTTTGATGGCTGATGATATGGGGCTCGGGAAAACCGTTCAGGCTCTTGTTGCTATTCCTGAAAAATCAAGAGTTTTAGTTACTTGCCCTTCTGCTGTTAAATATAATTGGAGAGATGAAATTCAGCTTTGGAGACCAGATTATTCTATTAGGATAGTCAAGGGTAAAAAAGACGACAATATAGTTCCTAAAGAGGGGGAAATAGTAATTGTCAATTATGATATTCTTCCAAAATGGTTGATGCCTTCCATGGATAGTGGAAAAATAAACAGAAAGGGTGAACCAATTTTGGTTGCTGACATTCCAGAAGACAAACGTGCTGGTTTAAGTGAAACGATTGTTATTTTTGATGAAGGTCATCTTGCAAAAAATTACAAAGCCCAAAGGACACAGAAAGTTACACAATTGTCGAAAAATGTTGCCAAGGTTTGGGTTTTGACTGGTACTCCTCTGATGAATCGACCATTCGACCTGTGGGGTGTTTTGTGTGCGTTTGGAATGTATCCCTTGGGTGGATTTAACAAGTTTGTTAATCTTTTCAATGGTTCATGTAGTAAGTACGGTGGGTATGAGTTTGGACTTCCTACTCAGGAAGTTGTTGAGCGGATGAAGAAAGTCATGATTCGTAGACTCAAAAAAGATGTTCTTAAGGATCTACCTCCTAAAACATATCAGAGAATTGAGGTTGATTGTTCCAGTAGGTCTCTCAATAAGGAATTGAAAGAGCTTGCTCAAGAAATTGCTGATGCTCAAGGAATCAATTTTGATGCAGATGATTTTTCGATGCTTGACCTTGATACACTTCCTGATTTTAATGCTTTTTCTCGAGTAAGGGCTTTACTGGCTAAGTCTAAAATTCCAGCAATGCTTAATTTGGTTGAAGAGCATGAGGAAACTGATACGCCAGTTGTTGTTTTTTCTGCTCATAGAGCCCCTATAGATGAGTTGGCTAATCGTGATGGATGGGACGTAATAACCGGAGATACGTCTTCAGAGGATAGACAGGATGTTGTAAGGCGGTTTCAAGCTGGCGAATTGAAGGGTGTTGGTCTGACAATCAAGGCTGGGGGTGTTGGTCTTACTTTGACAAGGGCTTCTAATGCGATTTTTGTTGACCTTGACTGGACACCCTCTTGGAATATTCAGGCAGAGGACAGAATTTGCAGGATAGGTCAAAAGAGTAACAATGTGACTATCAAAAGGCTGGTCTCTTCTCATCCTCTTGATATTCACATTCAAAATATTATAGAGTACAAAGTCAAACTTGCCTATATGGCTCTTGATAATGATTATGTTTTCAAGGGTGGCCAAAAAGTTTCTAGTAAAAAGTCTGATTTTGTAGACATCAAAGAGGAGAGTGATGAAGAGCTCTCGGAAAGGATTCGTAAAGCTGAGTATGAAGCCAATCGAGAGTATTACTCTCAGAAAATCAGGAGAGTGGCTGAGCGGGAATCTGAGCGGGTTTCTCATGTGCCAGAACCTGAACTAACCGAGGAAAGGAAGAGCCTACTGAGGGGCGCTCTAGGCCATCTGTGTAGTGTTTGCGATGGGGCTTTTCTGAGGGATGGAATGGGATTCAATAAGCCTGATGCTTGTATTGGTCATTGGATGAATTCTATAGATATGGAAACGGCTGAAGATGATATTTACAGAGTACTGGAAAGGATTCTTGTGAGATATCGAAAAACTCAACTTACGGGTAAGTTTGATGGAATTTGGAGTTAAATAATGAAAATCGATTTAAGTGAAAGAAATTTGCGAGGAGCCATTTTAGAAGGGATTGATTTGCGAGGGGCCAACCTAAAAGGGGTTTACCTTAAAGGGGCCAATCTCAAAGGGGCCAATCTCGAAGGAGTCAACCTTAAATGGGCCAATCTAAAAGGAGCCAACCTTAAAGGGTCCAATCTCGAATGGGCCATCCTCAAATGGGCCAACCTAAAAGGGGCCAATCTCGAAGGAGCCAACCTCAAAGGGGCCAACTTTAAAGATGCCAACCTAAAATTGGCCAACCTCAAATGGGCTAACCTAAAAGGAGCCAATCTTGAAGGAGCCAACCTTAAATTGGCCAACCTTAAAGGGGCTAACCTTGAAGGGGCCAAGCTCGAAGGGGCTAATTTCGAAGGGGCTAACCTCGAAGGGACTAAGAGATAAAAGATAAATATACTAAGTAGAGGAAAGATATTATGAAAAAGAAAAGATATCCGGAACCAACTATGCCTAAGCCTGATTTGGATCAAATTGAGAGATGGCTTTTTGATTTTATCGGGAGTCGTTCTGATTTGATTATTAAGGCAACAGATGGATGTGTAGTGGAACCTGATGGTATATGTCCACATGGATATCCATCGTGGTTATTGTATCTTGGGTACATATAGATAACGAACTCGAGTTCGTTTGAAATGGAGATGTAATGGATGTTTCTAAAATAATGATTGATACGATATATGAATCTATTAAGAAAGAATATGAAAAGACAAAAGCAGAATATGATGGAATTATGAGAGAGTTTTCAGATATTGAACGTGATTATGAATATGATACATTTAAAAGATATAATTATAATGAAGGTAAAATGACGGCTTTTGCAATAGCAATGGCTTTGATAGAAGGAATTACAGGAATAAGACATGAGAACTGATGAAGAAATTATAAGTAGAAGCAAGAAACTAAGTGAAAATTTGACGTTTTTACCATGGGCTATACAGTTATGGGCTTATTTATCATTCTCTAAGGCTAGAGAAGGATTAGGACTTTTTGAAGAATATGACGATGGAACAGGGTGGATAGTCTTTCATAGAGATTTTGAATCTATTAAAAATCGTCTTATAGATCATAAGACATTTATCAGAAGCAAATATAATGAAAATGCTCTTAAAGATAAGATATTAACTAATGATGGTACTATTGATATAATTAATAAATTTCATATTAAGGGATATTTTATTAATTGGTTATGGTTAATGGAAGATGATAATGGAATGGAAAAAGCAATAAAAACAAACAATCTTTATGATTTGTTTAGTTATTTGGATGAAAGATATGGATAGGAAATCATTGGAATATTTTTTATTTAAAAAAGTACTTGACAACTATATTTCAAATCATATATATTTCCTTTACATCAAAAAAGAGCTAAGATGATGGGGAGTCAAGAGTATATAGTGTTGACAAACTATTGGGTTGAAAAATGAATGATGAAAATGACAAAAAATTGATATATGAACTAGAAAGAATGAATGTTACATTGAATGATATTTTACATATTCTTTCGTTTAATGTTGATTGTGATGAAGTTGTTTGTGAACTTGATGGTCTTTATGAGAGAGTAGTTAATTTAAATCGTATCATTGATAATGATAAAAGAGGAAGATTGATTCGTATTAATCGTGAACTTAAAGCTAATTTATCTTCTATACAAGAGATTCTTGATAAAAATAAGGTTGACGAATAAATTTTAAGGTATTAGATTTTAAGTGGATAGTTGGCAAGATGCTGACAAGAAAGGCTGAATATGAAAATAGATGAATGTAGAGTTGTTTTTTCCATGAAATTGAATCCTAAAGTTGTTATAGAAGCAGCATCGAAATATCCTGATAGGACGGTATTACATGCTTTTTATTCTATGGGTATTTTGAATGTAGATGATATTAGGTTGAGAAAGGAGATGATTAAAGTTGAAAAAGGAAGAAATTTTTAGAGAAGTTGAAAGAATAGTTGATAATAAAAGAACAAATATGAAAATAGTATTTGAAGCTATAGAGAAGAAATTTTCAGATATTGCTATTGTGGCAGTTGATAAAAATAAAGATACTATTATTTTTGGGTTTGAATATATAGATGAACAGGATATGATTTTTAATTCAGATAATAGTATAGGAGGGTCGGTGGTTAATCATTGAATTTGGAGGATAATAATATGAATTTGAGAGAAGAACTTGAGGGTATTATTGAAGAAACTAGAAGGATATATGATGAATTTGTAAGAATTGATAATAAAAGGAAGGAATTGTTGAATAGATATTATTCAGCAAAATATAATATATGCATCGGAGAGAGTGAAGTATTTATGGCTAGAACAAACAAGAAGATAATTGTTAATGGATTTAGCCAGGATGGAAATATAGATGATAAACCAGATATTATAGGTAGGTTGAAACTTCCTTTCGGTTCAACAAAGGATAAAACGTTTTTGGCTGTTAATTGGGAAACAGTGAGTGAAAGGCGAGGTGAAAAAGAAGGTAATTTTAGGGAATCAGATTTTATTCCAGATATAAATGGTAATTTTTGATAGAATATTATTGTTTTTTTCTATATTTTGTTGACAAACTGCTTTTTGTTTATCATATTATATAATATGAAAAAGATCTCTCGAAAGATTCGGGGGAATGTAGTATTTTTGAAAAAAGGAGAGTTTGTTATGAAAAAGATTTCATGGGTTTTAATTTGTGTTTTTGTTTTTGCCTGTTCTGTGAAACCTGATAAGTTTTTTGATATTGATTCTGGATTAGGGACTGATTTCGATTATATGCATGAAAATACTGATGAAAATAAGTATGTAGATGCCGATGCTGATAGTGACACAGATAGTGATATCGATGCTGATGCTGATAGTGATGCTGACGCTGATACTGATACAGACACGGATAGTGATTCTGATACTGATACTGACAGTGATTCTGATACTGATTCAGACATAAATTATACTTGTATAAGTGAATGTTTGAGTCATTGTTCTTCTTTGGGTGGAATTCCATTAGATGGGACATGTCCAGATGGGTTAATGTGTTGTAATATTGATTATGTTGATGGGGATACTGATACAGACACTGATGCTGATGCTGACGCTGATGCTGACGCTGACGCTGACGCTGATACAGACACTGATGCTGACGCTGACGCTGATGCTGATGCTGATAGTGATGCAGACAGTGATGTCGATAATAATATAGACACAGATAGTGATATTTTAATAGATACTGAATATGATACGGAAGATGAAATATGCTGGGAAGGTGGATATGAATTTCCTAAAGATTCTGGGATATGTTGGTATTACAAACCAAATCTTGAGTGGGAGAAGTCAGATTGTTTGAATGTTTGCCGTAGTTTAGATTTGGAATATTCTGTTGAAACAGAAAATGTGATTAAGGAAAATTCAGAGAATTGTATATCTATAGTTCAGGGATTAGGTTTAGAAGGTGAAACTGGATATTGGTATGCTGAAATTGATTCTTGTGGAATAGGAGATCGTACATGGAATGTTGGAGCAGCTGGGTGTACATATCACAATGATTCTAGTGATATAGTTTTCCATCAGATACTTGTGGTTACTTGTAATGGTGGGGCAATCATGTCAAATCGTAGGTCAGTAGACCCTAGATTATGTGCCTGTAAATAGTATGGATATAATAGCAAAGTATAGGTTGATTAGAAAACTTAAGAATGTTG
Source organism: uncultured archaeon (assembly GCA_964447495.1). GTDB lineage: Archaea > Asgardarchaeota > Lokiarchaeia > Sigyniarchaeales > SOKP01 > SOKP01. The sequence continues at coordinate 2,878 of CAYUTF010000016.1, read as the reverse complement.
TTGAAAATGAAGGGTCGTCTTTGTCTGAAAGAGAGAATGCTAGACTTAGAATAATTGAAATAGAGAAAAAAATAAAAGAATATTCAGATTTAGTACAAAAAAAGGCAAAGGATAGAATGGGTCTGGATGTTTCAAGTGTCTATTTTAAAAAGCCTAACAAAAAGAATATTTTTTTAAATTTGAAAAAAAAGTTGGATGATGGATTTAGTATACCAGTTTTTCCTGTTGATTTAGCATTTGGATGGAATAGTGAATCGCTGGTTGAGGTATCTACTTATTTTGATGATATTAACAAGGTTATTTTGATGGAATGGAAATGTCCTTGTTGTGGTGGTCATGTAGAAAGAATTATTAATAAGAAACATAGAGCTAGATTGCTTGGAAAACCTGATGGAATTAAGAATTTTATTAATGGAATAAGACAAGGAGACATAAATCAATTATGTGATGAATGCTATGAAAGATATAGATGAAAGGTATGTGATATGTTGATTGATAATTATGATAAGGCTAATGATATTTTGGGTCCAAAAACAACTTCTGAAAAAGTATTAGTGTCTTCTTTGAAGACTATTGGTTTCGGTAGAGCGATGCAATTGGTTCAAATAAACTGGGGACTTCATAACGAATCTGGAAAATATTTATGTAAACCAGGTTCTGAGTTTGTGGTTGGACCATGTAGGGCTGGTGTTGTTGCATGTGGATGTGATAATCCGGTTGATTGTGAGTGGTGTGAGGGGTGTGGGTGGCTTACGAAAAAAGTGAAGAAGATGAAAGACGCAATTAGTATAGTTAAAAGATGCAATTAATATGGTGAAAAATGTCAATACGAAAAAAAGATATAGGAAAAATTGATTTAAGATTTTTTTCGTTGTTGTTTATAATAAGTGGGGCAGAACTTTTTGAATTCAATTTTGATGAATCAATAGATGGATTATTGTTTTTATTTTCGATTGCTATGATTGGAATTGAATTGATTTGGAGGTTAATTAGAAAGATTATATTATATAGAGATAGGACTATTTTAAAGGTTGTTGAAGATACGGATAGATATTTGAGTGATGAATAGATATTGGACCATACAAAGTTGATAAAGTGTTGTTGAATGAAAAATTTTTAAAAATAAATTGAAGGCCAGAAAGATGGGGGGGCGTTTCGTCCCCCCATCGAAAAAGAAGATGAAGAAGACAAGGGGGTCGTGAAACGCGACACCCTTGAAGAAGAAAAGATGAGAAGATGATGGATGATAAGATGAAAAATGAAGGAGAGAAGATGCAAGAGATAGTGAGTCAAGTTTTTGATTTTGAGGATAAGCCGATTACTACTTTTACTTATGAAGGTAGACCATGTTGGATAGCAAAAGAGATAGGAGATATTCTTGGATATGCTGGAGATGGGAAAAGATTAGTAAATAATATTTCTGAAAAATGGTCTAATGAATTCGTTGATGGAGATGATTATGTTATTTTGGAAGGCAAAAAACTTAAGTTATTTAAGGAGTTTATAAAAACAGGCACCGATTCGGTGCCCGTTTTAAAAGGGTCTCAAGCAATGCTTTTGTTTGAGACTGGAATGCATGGCGTTTGTTTATTGAGTCGTAAACCAGTTGGTGTAAGACTTAGAAGATGGTTAAGAAATGATATTTTGCCAAAGCTTGCAAGTGGACAGGATATTATTAACAAAGAAGAGGTGAAGAAGGGAGTTTGGATACCAGAGATGTCGTCAGAAGCTCTTGAAGTACTGCTGAGAGAGAGGAAGGGGCGTGAGCTTGCCGAGAAAGAGAGAGATGGTGCTATAGTATTAGCGAGGGAGCAGACAAAGAGGATAATGAATGTAGAAGAGAAGATGCATGAGATGCAAGAGGAAGCAGCTCATGGAAGGGCGATGATGGCAAGAAAGGGAGGGATAAGTATTGGTGAGTTTGCAGACTTTGTTAAGGTTGGAGGAGTTAGAATTAGTCAGAATAGGATGTTTGAACTTTTGAGGGGTTTTGGTTTTTTGATTGATGGAAGAGATAAAGGTTATAAGCGTAGGCGTCATAATAGACCCAAAGCTGAGTGTATTGATAGAGGTTGGTTTGAGATAGAGGCTAAAGTTGGTAGTGATGGTTATGTAAGGGATGGGATTACGCTGATATATACTTTAGGTGAGAAGGAAGTGGTTAATATGATGATTAAATATCCCTTATTTAAAGGTGAGGTTATTGAGTATATTGAACGTATAGGTGGCAGAAGGATAGTTAGGCGATATACTGGTATAGGTTCTGGAGAACAAACAACATTGCCTTTTTAATAATAAAGATGAATAGGGTAATATTCACCAATTGTTTGATTTTGCGGATGACCCACTTAAGGAAAAATAATGAAAAAGAATGAAGAAAATGTGGAGATGGAAGTACTTGAGTTGTCTCCTGAAGATTCACTTATTTTTGCAGAAGCCATATTGAATCCAAGAGAGCCATCTGAGGTTTTGAGACGAGATTTTGAGTTTTACAAAAAGATGGTAATTAGTGATCAGGATGATATAGGTGAAACGAACTCGAGTTCGCCAAAAAAAATGGTTGACGGAAGTTTAAAATAGTTGACAAACTGGTTGTTACGTGGTTATATAAGGCATAACTAATTGGTTAGTTGTATACAAAGAGGAGATAAAAGATGAATGTTTTTTTAGTTTTTGAGATGGTTCCTGAAGATATGAAAGCATATTTTATTCAGAATGTATCTGATGAAGACCTTGATATTCTAGATAAAGCAAATGGTAAATATATAAATACAGATGAAGATTCTCAAGCAGTATCAGAGATTTTAGATTTTGTTTCTGAAGACAAGTATTGTGAAAATCCAGGTAAGGATACTAACGGTAAATGGTTGAAATATGA